>JAEZFH010000411.1 GCA_023437885.1 Bacillota bacterium
GCCCAGGAAAGCTGATCTCCACTTTGCAAACCAAGCATAGGCGGAAAAATTAGGTTGCCTGCCCCAAAAAACATAGCTAAGAGTGCGAATCCTGTAATTAAAATGTCCTTGCTGGAAAGCTTCATTATTTCGCTCCTTATTGTAGTATTGGTTGGAATTCTAATATTTATATTATTTTCAAAAACTATTATAGAATAGCATTCACCCCAAAGCGATGTCAACCATGATTTGTCATTCATACTCTGTGCAAAAAACAAACCCAGTATCCCCGATTAATCAGGATACTGAGTTTGTCAGTGCCGGCCTTATGATTTGCTTAATCTCTCTTCCCATTCAGCTTCTTTAAAACCTGTCAGAACAAAATCCTCCCCCAGCAAAAGGGGGCGTTTCACCAGCATTCCATCTGTAGCCAGAAGCTTTAACTGCTCTTCTTCAGTCATCTCAGGCAGCTTATCCTTGAGATTTAAGCTCTTATACTGTTGACCGCTGGTGTTAAAGAAACGTTTCAAGGGCAACCCGCTAAGTTTATACCATGTTTGCAGTTCCGCAAAGGTTGGATTATCTCCTTTGATATCCCGGACTTCAAAGGAATGCTCTTTTTCCTCTAACCATTTCCTTGCTTTTTGACACGTCGTGCATCTGGAGTAGCATATAAATTGCATTCTTTCCCTCCTTACTGTCGTAACTATTTTAGGCGCTGCCAGGTGTTGGTTATTATACAACAAAGTACGGTTTACATGGGATTACACAGGGTAACGGTCTGATGGAATTGTGTTCTACCCGTCAGATTTTCCATGTAATGTTCATCTTATCGCTAACGGATTCCATGGTAGTAACTAGCAAATCCAGCACCTGCTGCTTATCATCAAGGCCGGTGTCAATGAGCAAACACCGATCTCCACCTTCAAGCAGGTAGCAGTGTGTTTCCTCCCAATAGCGGTATTCGCTGATAATATGAGTATCTGTATCAATTTGGTCGAGCGTAAACCAGTTTCCCATTCTTCCTGCTGTGCTGTGTAATTAAATTAAGAATTTATCAATACAGTCATTGACCTCCACTTCTGAAAAAACAATGGATGTCTTTGTGGAAGCATAAGCGGATACGACATTGATAAATGATTCAATATCATCTAAAGAAGGAACCGATAATTTGACAATAAAGCACGCGTCACCCGCGATACGGTAGCACCATTCGCTGTATTGATAATCTGTAATAAAATTTTTAAATTTCTCATACTGACTATCTCTCATGGTGACTTCTATAATACAGTCTATGGCAAGGCCAAGGTTCTTCTTGTTGAGGCGGATAGTATATCCCTCAATAACGTGATGATCCTCAAGTCTTCGCACTCTCTCTGTAACGGAAGGTGGTGAAAGATGTATTCGTTTTGATAGCTCCCTAATGGAAATTCGGCTATCAGTCTGCAACTCCTGTAAAATTTTTGCGTCGATTTCGTCCATCTTCATTAGAAACACCTTTTTCAAATATACATATCGAAAAATATATTATTACAAAATAATTATATCATATGGAATGCAATTTACATTGTATGTCTGCTACAATTTTTTTGTCAACAAATATATGATTTAGGAGGAAAGAGTATGGAATTGATTTCTTTCTCGCAAAACGGTTCTACACCATTTCAGCTGCTATTGGGACATAATAAAAACATATTAGAGAAATGGGCATCACTGGAAGAATGTCTTTTTTCCAGCAATACATTTTCTTCAGAATTAAAAGAGGAGGTCCGGCGTACCCTGGCTTTTCATAACGGCTGTGAATACTGCAAAGCCAAGGGGATTCCTTCAGAAATAAAAATGGATCAGCGGATACAAACGGCCATCCATGCCGCGGATATATCCTGTGAAAAGATACATATGAGTAATGATGAATTCAGTTTGCTAAAAGAGGTGTTTACAGACAGCGAGATTTCGGAGCTTTTGGCACTCATTTGCTTTATAACAGCTTGTCAAAGATTTGGTGCCTTATTGAATTTAGGGCCAGTCTGCCAGATTTGATCGACCAACATAACCCCTCTCGTTTTATATACCCAAATGACAAGTCTGGAGTTGTTGGTAACAACTCCAGACCATTATCATGTGTAGTTCATTGTGAAACTGATCAAAATGCTATATTAATACTACTTTATACGCAATCGAACATAAATAGTTGTTATAAAATGATGGGAGGGAAAGAAAGTGCCGAGAATATCAAATATTGAAATTTGAAAAAGCAGAGCAGCCTACTATATCCATTCGTACGAATACAAAGGTTGAAAATCTTCCTATGCTTATTGGTGAAAGCTATGGGAAAATGGCAGCGTATCTAAAAGAATTAGAGGAATTCTTGTCCGATGTCCCTTACGTTGCCTATCACAATGTGGATATACAAAATCTTGATGTTGAAATTGGCTTTCCTGTGTCAAAACCTTTGCCTGGAATAGGAAGATTCAGTCAGATCTTATTCCGGCTGGAAAGGTTATCTTTTGCATGTATCGCGGGGCATACAGTGAGATGGAAGCGGTTTACGGTGAAATGTCCAAATGGATAGAGGATAACAACTATAAACCTGTTGGTAAGGCTTACGAACATTGCTATAATGGTCCCGAGTTTCCTGAAAGTGAAATGCTGACAATGATTGTATGCCGGTGCTTTAAATAATAAACTATAAAAGTCGTTTTATATTGAAACAAAAGGAGGGCACAACAGTATGCATACCATCCGTCCTCCATGCTAAGCGTTAAACCTGATTCGAGGGCCTTCGGGCAATGTTGTGACCCATACCCGGTTTGTCGGACACAGGTGAGTTAGGGTAAAATAACACCTGTGGGGGATGATAAATATGGCTAAAAACGGGAAGAGGTATAATCAAGAATTCAAAAATGACATTTTACGTTTAATAACAGAAGAAAAGCGTTCGGGTTCAAGCGTGGTGCAAGATTTTGGGGTCAATGAGCAAACTGTGCGCAACTGGCTTAAGCAAACCAAAGAGCGGCAAGAT
>JAEZFH010000446.1 GCA_023437885.1 Bacillota bacterium
GGAAGTGCCTCCGGACCGGCCGGCTCCCCTTTGCTGTGTACGGTCCTCTCGTGGAGCGCCTCCTCCTACCGGACCTGTGCCCCAGGAATTCCTTGACGGCCCTCCCCAGCCAGGATGGTGCTCCGGCCCGTTATTATAGTAGGTATCATAATTCCTTCGATTGTACCTTCTGCGTCCTATTCCGGACAACATAACTACTATCACGGCAAACAGCAGGAAGGCAAGAGTAGTTTGTTTTTCGCTTTCATCCAATTCTGCACTGTCTTTTGCAGCTTTGCCGCCAGAGCTTTCTGCCTCTTTCTTTGACCGTTCCTTCACCGGACGGTAGCTGTTTTCCATTAATTCATAAATCCGATCCGCGACGGCAATTGCTCCCTGACTGTAATCCTTCGCAGCAAACTCCGGCTCCAGATCCCGATCCAGAATATCTACAAGGACCTCCTCCGTAGCAAAGCCTTCCGCCGCCTCACCCGGAAGCAGCCAGTAATCATCATCCTCCTTGTACAGGAGAAGTATCATGTCCCTGCTATCCGCTTTGCAATTTACAAAGGCTTTAATCGCGTCATCCCTGATGGTGAGCTCTTCATCGCTACGGTCCTTTGTTACAAGGTAAAAGGCGGCATTGTAGTACTCCTTTAATTCCGAGCTTCTGCCGTTGATATATTCCGAGGCTTTGCTATTTAATATCCCTGCTTCGTCAAATACATACTGACCGGAGGCTGTCTCTGTGCCCTCCTGAGAGGTTTCTGCATCCGTCTTCCACTCCCCGCCAAGCCGTTCGATAAAAGCTCCATAGACCTTTTCCGCTCCGACGCTGTATTCCTTCGCCGCAAAATCCGGCTCCAGGTGCTCCTGCAGGATACCGGAGATTTCACCGCTGGTCAGGGTATCCTCCAAGCCTTCCCCCTGCATAGTCCAATAATCATCATCCCCAATTGACATCAATATCAGTACACCGTTATTCTTATCCGCAGATCCGATCCCCCAGGCATTAAACAGGTCATACGCATAGTCTTCCAGCGCTATTCCGTCCGTAAAATCTACGGTAACCAGAACCACCTGCGCACCGGAGGCTTCATAAAGCTGATTCCCGTATCGAACCATCTCCTCTTCCGCCTCTGCGTCAATTACATTGGCATAATCATTGACATAGAACATATCCGTCGGCTGCGGTGTTTTTGCCAGGGCCTGCCGGGAGGGCAGGAAAAGGCTAAGCATTAATATAAAAACCATAGCTGCATATTTTCTTCCCATTGTTCTCTCCCTCATTCATACAATTCCAACGGCTTCACAAGAACCATCCGGCCCAGTATATTTGCCGGAAACGCCTCCATGCACCGGTTAAACTCCTGTGCCTTCCTGTTATAGCTGCTATGGGATATGATCCTCTGCTGCGATTCTATATTCACCGGAACGCTGTCCCGGTAATATTGATCCTTCTCACTTAGCTCCAGTCCTCCCAGGACATCGTATAAATTCATGGCTGCCTGAAGCAGATTTTCCTTCTCCCTGAATTTGCTGCCCGGAGTATCTGCCTCCGATAGCTTCTCCCGGTAATCCAATACCCTGGTAATATTCCCGTCCGCCGGGTCCAAATATCTTCCCGCTACCACGGTAAGATTATAGCACTGCTTGGAGATATACTCCAGATCGCTGTCAATTCCCTTCCCATCCCTCTTCTCACCCTGATAGAAAATCACGAGTGCATCCTGCTTAAGTTCTGTCAGGGAACTGCGTGTGCCAAACAGAACGGAAAAGCAGATGATGCACACGGTGATCCATATTGCAATATTCCTCTTTTTTATGTAAGTCATCCCAACCTCCGTCTGCCGGTTTTGGCAGCATTCCAATAAGTATGAAGTCCATTTCCATTCGCACAATCTCATCTCCTGCCCGGTGCTTTCTTCTTTCCTAAACGGAATCACTGAAAGAAGCCCGCCGTACAAAATTTATCTCTTCAGATAATTATCCTGCCTAAGCATCTGCTCCAAAACATCGATATCGATGGAAACTCCCATGGCATGATCTCCAAAGAGCTGATCCAATATATTATGATAGGCTTCCACCAATTTATCCAGGAATTCTTCCAGCTCCTGTTTCCCTTCCCGTAAATGGTTACCTGTCTGCCCTGGCAGCTCCATCTGCTGGTAGCGCGCCAGCAGTGTAACGGTAGTCGGCAGGTAATAGAGAAAGAATTGACTCACTTTGGAAGCCTTCTCCCGGTTGCTCCGGATATGCTCAAGGATCAGCCCGGCTGTCTGCTCCAGATCCTGGATTGCCGACCTGGCTTTTTCGTTTTGGATGGAATTACGCACCAGTCTCATCCGTTCCACATTCTTTAGCGCACCAATGATCATTTCATCCGTGTTGGGATCTCCCGTATCCACATTCTGATACTTATTGATACCGAGAGCCGTCACCAGGTATGATACAAGGATATATGCAATGGCCGAGATCAGGGCAGCACCAGCATAATCCGCCATGCGGTATAGCGGAAAAAGCAAAGCATACGCCAGCCAAACCAGACCAACAGTATAAATCGGAAGCACAGACCTGCTTTTGAATATCTTCATTCTTTCCTTCCTTCCTGCACGCGTCACTTGCGCATCCGGAGCCTGTGCACGAAGGCGCAGGCTCCGGAGATTAAAAGTGCATTTCATTTAATTGAATTATATCAATGTTTTCCCCAGGCCACAAGTTAAAATACTATTAGAAACCCCATCTTATCCTTAAACTCATCATGCCTGCCGTAAATACCCTGGTAATCCTGATATCCACCGGTTTTGCCTGTTATCTTGGTGTCCGGACCGCACTAATGGGACTTGACCTGCATCCCGTACCGACGATCCACGCCGGCATTGAAGATCATTCCGGACAGAAATAGTGCTGCTCCGATGATCCTGCCCACGGAGAATACCCTCAGGTACAGGTAATCAATCAATGCTCCGGTCAGCATCTGTCCGACAAAACGCAATATAACAATATAGACCGCAGGAACCCTGGGAACGACCAAATTAAACAGATACGTGGTTAAGACCCCAATCCCACCCCCGATAAGATAAAGGATCGGGACCTTTCCCGCTATTAAAGCAGCTTCCCAAATATCCGTCCTCCAAACACACAATAGCAGCGAGGTGATTGCCGCCATAAGGTAGTTAATCAGCACTCCGTTTATCTTTCCTTCCTGCTCCGCAAGCCTTCCGTTCAGCATCATGCTGACTACAATGGATACTCCAGTCAGAAAGGCCAATATAAAATACATCATAGCTCCTCCTACCATAAGATCATAACTAATATACCGAATGAGATCATTCCCAAGCCGACCAGCTTTTCCTTCCGAAGGGGATTTGCTTCCCTGTAAAACAGTCCGAAATGCTCCACCAGACTCGACATTACCAACTGTCCGAATAAGGCCATGCCCGTAGCCAGGGTCAGTCCCAGCTGCGGCATGGTTATATTATTCAACAGGATCGTGACTACGCTCAGTATCCCCGGAAGAAGGAGCAAAAGAGACTTATCGGTAAACCGCTGCAGCCGGTTCTTTTTCCACACTGCAATACCCGCTACCAGAAGGAGTCCGGTCACATGATAAATCAGAGTTCCAAGATAAGGTCCGGTAATCTTTGATACCAGTCCATTGAAAAAAATCATAACTGCCAGCAATATCCCGTTAATAAAAGCTAAATTCCGATACATAGTTCCTGCCTTCTTTCTTTTATTTCTTTTATTTCTTTTATTTCTTTTATTTCTTTTATTTCTTTTATTTCTTTTCGTTTTTTGTTCTTTCGTTCTTTTCCTCGTTTCCTTGTTTCTTTGTTTTCTTTATTTCTTTGCTTTGCTCTCTTTACTTTATCCTAAGGATAATCTACAATAAGAAAAGAAAACATGACATATGTCATGCGTATGAAACATATAAAAAGGATTTTGATAATTCCAAAATCCATGAAAAGAAATTGTTTTTGCTGCGGCAATACTGGAAGAGTGGGAGAACTGCTTTCCTCAATAAAAGACCGCCTTTCCATTGAATGCAAAAAGGCTGATATATCAAATTTTGTGACGGCACAAGACGCCGTCCGTATTGGAGACAATGATGAGAAGAATATCCGATTTTAATACTTTACAGAATTACATTAAGAAATATGATTTAGAGACCCTTCTTGGCAAGGAGATCATGCAGCTTGCCCAACTGCATTATTATCCGAGAGAGGAGATGGTGCTGAAGGCGGAAACCCGGCTGGAATACTATTACC
>JAEZFH010000489.1 GCA_023437885.1 Bacillota bacterium
CTCAATTACCTGTACGAATACCGTTTTTGTTCTGTTGTTTTGATGCTTCATGCTTTGATCCTCCTTATGAATTGCTTTATAGGCGTCATAGACTTTCTGAGGCAGAAAAAGCGGAATCGGAGGTGTAGTTTTACTATAATGGTGCGGAGATACCCCGAATTCCTTGGAGAAGGCTCTCGTGAAGCCCTCATGGGAATCGAATACAAAATCCAATGCCACATCGATAATCTTTGTATCGTTATCACGAAGAAGGAGAGCTGCTTTCGTCAGGCGTAAAGCCCGAAGATAATCAAAGGGAGTCTTTTTGGTTACTTCCTTAAAGATTCTGGACATATGCCAGGGCGAATAGCCTGCAACCTTAGCCAGCTCCTGCAATGTGATAGCCTTAGTCAGATTTGCTTCCATATACTCCTGTAAAATCTGTACCGTTTCATACGCTTTTGCGTTACTCATGTTCTCACCACCTGTATATAGAGGATAACGCATTACGAAAAATTGTTCTTGACTTGAATTGCTATATTTTCGTTACAGTTCAGATGGTGTCAGGGTGGAGAGTATCATGCTCTTTGCTCTGACACCATCTGAACTGTAGCATATTTTCATAATATCAAATTGAGCATTCAAGTCAATTGAAATCTGTATTTAAGAAATGCTATCTTTTTTTACGTGTTTCTGCTATAATGATGCCGTTTAGTAGGAGAGCGCTGTCAGAGAAGCGCAGATGGAAAGGTACGGAGAATATCATGATTATAGAGAGCTTTAGCGCGCAGGATACCTATCGGATCGGATATGAGTTGGGTTCCGGTGCACAAAAAGGCGGTATTTTTTGCCTTGGCGGAGATCTGGGGGTTGGAAAGACAGTGTTTACCCAGGGCTTTGCCAAGGGACTTGGAATAGAAGAAGCGGTAAGCAGTCCAACTTTCACCATTATTCAGGAATATGAAGGAGGAAAATTGCCGCTGTATCATTTTGATGTATACCGGATTGCCGATTTGGATGAGATGGAGGAAATCGGGTATGAGGACTATTTTTACGGAGATGGAGTCTGCCTGATTGAATGGGCGGAATTGATCGGGGAATTGCTGCCCGGGAACAGGACAACCGTCACCATCAGAAAAGATCTGAGCAAGGGCTTTGATTATAGAGAAATCACGGTGGAATAGAGGAAAGGAGTATGGTCAATGAAGATATTGGCACTAGACAGTTCAGGGCTGGTTGCTTCCGTAGCTATCGTAACAGAAGAGACAACCCTCGCGGAATATACAGTAAATTATAAGAAGACCCATTCGCAGACACTCCTTCCAATGCTGAATGAAGTCGTAAAAATGGTGGAGCTGGACCTTTCGGAGGTGGATGCCGTTGCCGTTGCCGCCGGACCGGGCTCCTTTACAGGGCTGCGCATCGGCAGTGCCACAGCCAAGGGACTGGGATTGGCTTTGAAAAAGCCCATAATACCAGTACCTACTCTGGAGGGATTGGCCTATAATTTGTATGGGGCAGACAAAATCATCTGTCCGCTGATGGATGCCAGAAGAAATCAGGTCTACACTGGCTTGTACAGATTCAGCGGCAAGGAGTTCCAGATAAGGAAGGATGCTGCTGCGATGGATATGGAGGAGCTTTTGGAGGAATTGAATCAAGCCGGAGGGGAAGTAATCTTTCTTGGAGATGGATCGGCGGTATACAAAGAGCTGATTCTTGGGAAGCTGAGGATCCCCTGTTCCTTTGCGCCGGTGCATCTGAACCGGCAGAGGGCCGGTGCGATTGGAGCCCGGGGAATAGAATTATATCAGAAAAATATTTATGAGGATGCTGCTTCACATGAACCAGTATATCTGAGAGTATCTCAGGCGGAAAGGGAGCGGGCCGCAAAACTGGAGAGAGCCGGGAAGCCGGAGCATAAGGAAGGTTGATACCATGGAGATTCGTACAATGACCCTGGCTGACCTGGAGCAGGTCTGTACCATAGAAGAGGAAAGCTTTTCGGATCCCTGGAGTGAGGAGGATTTTCGCAGTGCGCTTCTGGATGAGAAGAATGATTATCTGGTAGCGGAAGCCAAAGGCCAGGTTGCCGGCTATTGCGGCTTCTGGGGTGTTGTTGGAGAAGGAGATATCTTCAATGTTGCGGTAAAGAAGGAATTCCGGAGACAGCACATCGGGGAGGCCATGCTGAAAGAATTGCTTCGACGGGGTCTGGCAAAGGGGATTACCTCCTTCACATTGGAAGTGCGCAGCTCCAATGAGGCGGCGATCCGGCTGTATGAGTCGCTTGGTTTTGTCAAAGAGGGCATTCGCAAGGAGTTCTATTCAAAGCCGAAAGAGGATGCTGTCATTATGTGGTTGAATACGATACAGTAATTCCCACTGTAAAAATACCTGATAACGTATTATAATATAGACGTAGTGAGCATGCTGAAAGCTTGCTTGTGAGCATGCGGTCGGAACGGGAGATCATAAACACAGCTTTGTCTATGATATTATGAAAGCGTAGTGAGAAAATGCAAGCTCGCTTGCAATTTTCGATCAGAGCTGGTGATCATGAATGTGTTTTTCATCATGATAAAATAAGCCTACGAAGAGCAATGCGTGCATCATATCAGGAGGGATAAGTCGTGAAAAGGGCAGATAACGTGAATAAGAGCGGGGAAAATCCGATTTGCTGTAATTCTTGCGGAAAAGTATTGAGGGTTGAGAATGGCATTCTGAAGGAGGATGCGTTTGAGGCTACCAAGGAGTGGGGTTACTTTTCCAGAAGAGATATGGAAGTGCACCATTTCAATCTATGCGAGGAATGCTATGACAAAATGATTTCAAAATTTATGATTCCGATAGAAATACGAAAAAAACTTGAGGTATTATAAGTAGGACAGGCTTTCCCAGTATGGGAGGGTTATTACCGGAGAGTAAACAGCTATGAGCATCTGTGAATTTTGCAGATTTCATAGCTTTTTTCTTTTAGGTAGAAAGAGATTGCTTGCAGATGCCGATATAGAATTAGATAGGACTTATCGTATCAGCCGCTGAGTTTTTGGCGAGCGTTACAGTTCAGCCTGTGGCTGGGCGGAGAGCATAATACCCCCTCACACACAGGACGGAAGACACATGACTGGATTTGTATGCCACATTCGTACAAATGTGTTCGCCTGTGACATACAAATCCAATCACATGTCTTCCATACAGTGCATTATGGGGGTATTATGCTCTCCACCCAGCCACAGGCTGAACTGTAACTGGCGAGTTTCTTCATGTGAACAATTATCTGGACAAATACTTGGAAATACTGTTAAAATAAAAACAACAATGATTTCATTCAGAGTAAATGAAGATGGAACTCAAATGGAGATAAAACTCAAATAGGAAGGCAGAAGAATGTTAGATGTATGTTTATTAGGGACCGGTGGGATGATGCCCTTGCCGGGAAGGTGGTTAACGGCGCTGATGACAAGATATAATGGAAGCAGCTTGTTGGTAGACTGCGGGGAAGGTACACAGATTACAATACGGGAAAAGGGATGGAGCTTTCATTCCATTGATATTATATGCTTCACTCATTATCATGGAGATCATATCAGCGGACTTCCAGGTTTGCTGCTGTCTATGGGGAATGCCGACCGGACGGAGCCGGTAACCCTGATTGGCCCGAAAGGCTTGGAACGGGTAGTGAATTCCCTTCGGGTGATCGCTCCCGAGCTGCCGTTTCAACTTAATTTTATAGAGCTTGCTTCACCGGAGGAGGTTCTTGAGCTCCAGGGGTACCGGATTAAGGCGTTTCAGGTGAAGCATAATGTGATTTGCTATGGCTACAGCATTTATATTAAGCGCGGAGGCAGATTCCATACGGAGAGAGCACTGGAGAATCAGGTGCCTCAGAAATTCTGGAACCGCCTGCAGAAGGGAGACACCATTACGGACGGGGAGATTACCTATACTCCGGATATGGTGATCGGACCGGAACGCAAAGGCATTAAGCTTACCTATTGTACCGATTCCAGGCCGACAAAAGCAATCTCAGAGAATGCAGCCGATTCGGATTTGTTCATCTGTGAAGGCATGTACGGGGAGCAGGATAAGGACAATAAGGCGAAGGAGTATAAGCATATGACCTTCCGTGAAGCAGCGGCCCTTGCCAGGGCTGCAAAGGTCAAGGAATTATGGCTGACCCATTATAGCCCCTCGCTTACAAGGCCCGAGGATTATATCGGAGAGGCAAAGAGCATATTTGCGAATACGCGAATAGGGAAAGACCGTAAAAGTATAACCTTGGAATTTGACAAGGAGGAGTAGCGGAATACGTAAGGAGGCAGGGTATGTATAAGGCAAAGAATCGCACGGCAGCCACAGTTATTACGATGATCGTGATAGCGCTTGCTGTTTTATCATTTTATTTCTATTGGTCCTATCGGAGTGTGCCCTTGGAGGATACCTCCGAAGAGAATATGACAGAGGCCGAGAAGCTTCTGAATAAGGATCTGAAAGAGTCTTATCCCGAAACGCCCAGAGAAGTTGTAAAATTATTCGGCAGTATGATGAAGGTGCTGTATGATAATATCTCTGATGATGAGGTGAAGGCGCTTGGGATAAAAATAAGAGAATTATATGATGAGGATTTTCTGGCAGCAAACCCGGAGGAGACCTACCTTACGAATCTCTATTCGGATATTGCCTCCTGGAAGGAGAAGAACCGGCGAATTACCACCTATTATCTGGTGAATCAAGAACTGGAGCAGAAGAAGGAACTGGATGGCAGGGAGTATGCCGTCGTATATATCTCCTATACGATCCAGGAAAATATAAAATTTACTGAGACATGGAAGGTAATGCTGCGTCAGAATGAGAATAAGCAATGGAAAATTCTCGGCTGGCAGGTTGTGCCTGAGGAAGAATAGCAAGGTGGTGCCAACGGAGTTCACTTGATAGAGCATATAACACAGTAGCTCTGGAGAGTGATATGGAATGCACCTACAGCAGCAGATGGAGGTTAGAATGACAAAGGATGTTTTAATTTTAGCAATTGAGACCTCCTGCGATGAGACTGCGGCAGCAGTTGTGAAGAATGGCAGAGAGGTACTTTCCAATATCATATTTTCTCAGATTGAGCTGCACAAGCTATACGGAGGTGTGGTTCCTGAGATAGCTTCAAGAAAGCACATTGAGAAAATAAATCAAGTAATAGAAGAAGCGCTTGTCACGGCGGGAGTGACACTGGAGGATCTGGATGCCATCGGTGTAACCTATGGGCCAGGATTGGTAGGTGCTTTATTGGTGGGAGTTGCGGAAGCGAAAGCGATTAGCTTTGCCACGGGGACACCCTTGGTAGGGGTTCATCATATTGAAGGGCATGTTTCTGCCAATTATATTGAGAATAAGGAGCTGGAGCCTCCGTTTCTGTGCTTGATCGTATCCGGCGGACATACACATCTTGTGCTGGTGAAGGAATACGGAACTTACGAGATTATCG
Source organism: Bacillota bacterium (assembly GCA_023437885.1). Classification (GTDB taxonomy): domain Bacteria; phylum Bacillota; class Clostridia; order Lachnospirales; family Lachnospiraceae; genus Mobilitalea. Next base: position 5,460 of record JAEZFH010000489.1, read on the forward strand.
GCAGAACCAGGGATGATGCGGCAGGAGAAGCCTTTGACAAGGTTGCCAGGGCCATTGGCCTTGGGTATCCGGGAGGTCCGAAGATCGACAAACTGGCAAAGGAAGGGAATAAGACGGCCATTGCATTTCCAAGAGCCCAAATTGAGGGATTTCCCTATGATTTTAGCTTTAGCGGCCTGAAATCCGCAGTATTAAAC
>JAEZFH010000021.1 GCA_023437885.1 Bacillota bacterium
GCTTAATACCGAGCCTAATCCCAGACTTGTCATTTCTTCGGGTGTCACCCTGTTTCTTTCAGCCTGAAGCATCTGCCCTGCTTTTTCCATCAGAGACATCTGGCTTAGCAGAATGTCAACTCTTTCCTTAGTGGAACGTGACGCATCAAGATAGATCGGGTCTGCTTCCTCCTGCCCCTGTGTCCCCATGCTGCGCTTCCCGCTTATCCTATCCACCCATTTGCTTTCACAGGCTGTAAGCATCAACAGCAATATAAGTACCATAATCACCGACATTACTTTCTTCATGCTTTTCCCTCGATTCATTAATATTCACCTCGATTCATAATCCAAATTATATGATAACATATTGGCTGCTGCCAATGTACTTTTATCGAATTCCTTTGCAATTGTATATACTGCCGCTTCACTCTGCCTTATAAAATCCGCAGCCGGTAAACCCACCTGTAGTAAACGCTACAAGAATCAAAGCAACCAATATTGATTTCATCCTTTTCATTATATTATAATGGATAAACCTTCCAACCTGGACCCCGGAAATTATATATTATATAGTAATTGTTATGCTGTTTTAGTAATTATCTTCCTTTTATTTGATTATTTGGGAAACAAAATGGATTGCAGAAAAAAAGCTGTTTCAAAACCAATGTTATCCCATGATATTGGTTTTGAAACAGCCTTATTCTTAATCCGTTAACACCATTACCGCAGAACTGGTACCAATTCTCTGGCAGCCGAGGCTTATAAATTCCTCCATCTCTTCCCTGCTTCTGATTCCACCCGATGCTTTGATTTTCACCTTCGGCCCGATCTGCTTTTTAAACAATTCGATATCCTCCGGTTTTGCACCGGCACTTCCGAAGCCGGTTGAGGTCTTGATATAGTCTGCACCGCCCTCGGTTACACATCTGCACAATGCTATTTTCTCATCCTCGGTTAAATAGCAGGTTTCTATAATCACCTTTAATATCCGGTCATCTCCAACGGCTTTTTTTAACTCTGCAATTTCCCCGGTTATTTTATCAAAATCTCCGTTTTTAACATCGCCCAGGTTGATCACCATATCAATTTCATTGGCTCCCTCCAGAAGCGCCTGTCTTGTTTCCGCCGCCTTGATTTCCCTGGTTTGATACCCGAGCGGAAAGCCGATGACTGTACAGATATTAAGCTGTTCGTATGCCTCTTTCACTCTCCGTACATAGGAAGGCGGAATGCATACGGACGCTGTCTTGTGCTTCATCGCCTCCTCGCATAATTTCCTGATCTCTTCCCAGGTAGCTGCCGCTTTTAAGTGGGTATGATCAATATATCCCATAATTTCTTTTCCGTTCATAAGAGCCTCCATCCTGTTTTATCATCCTTAAAATACAGACAGCAATCTCCTGACTGCCAAATCAGAGTTAACCCGGATACAGTATTGGATTTCATCATGATCATAGACCGGAATAAATCCCTCATCCATCCGGATCATGCCGCGAAACTCTTCATTCTCATATTCTACAGCAGCACGCAGCATATGATATTCACCGATGGACGGGTCTTCGGCAATCAGCATTGCCAACGGATCATGAAGCACAGACCGGTCCAGGCATCCCATGGACTGATAGCTGAAATTGAAATAGTATTCCAGGGCAGACTGCATATACCGGACAATCTCCCTGTTTTCTTCCGCACAATACTTGCCCAGCAGAGAAATGTCCTGCGCAGACAAAAAGGTTTCCATTGTAACATCCAAACCTACCACAGTCATTGGAAAACCTGCCCGGAACACAATATCCGAAGCTTTAGCATCTCCGTAGATATTGGCTTCCGCATAGGGGCTGATATTTCCCGGCTTATGGAAGGTTCCTCCCATAACTACCAGGCGCTTCACCTTATACGGAAGTCTGGGATCCTTCTTCAGGGCTGATGCTATATTGGTTAACCGTCCCAGAGTTACAAGGATCAAGTCTCCCTGAAGCTCTTCCGCTTTTCGTATAATAAAATCCGAAGCCTCCTCTTCCAGAAGCTTTTGTTCAGATTTTGGCAACTCCACATTACCGATCCCATTGTCTCCGTGAATATGGGTCGGGTAGGGCTCTATCTCACCTTCCAGGCTCCGGTTTGCGCCAAGCACTACCGGTATCTCATAGCCGCAGTTGGCCAGCTTTATTAAACGCAGCGTATTTTCCGCTGCCTGCACCGACGAAGTATTTCCATAGACCGTTGTAAAGCCCTCCACATGGAGTTTTTTGCTTTTTAAAGCATACAGTATGGCAATAGAATCATCGATACCGGTATCGCAATCCACTATGATATGTTTCATTTGTTATTCATCCTTTCAAATTACTTGTGCAAAGGCTCAAAATTAAGTACCTCTTCCATGGCAGGTATGGACTGCCCCGCTCCCAGACGGGTGACAGCAATGGCAGAAGCCTTTGCCGCAATATCCAAAGCCTCTTCCACATTGCCCTCAAGAAGCAGACTGCCAAGGAAGAAGCCGGTAAAGGTATCCCCTGCCGCCGTAGTATCCACGGGCTTCACCTGATAGATCGGCTGTTGTATTGTCCTTTCGCTGTCCCTATAGATGGAGCCGCCTTCCCCGAGGGTTAATACTATTTTTGCATTGGGGAACCGCTTTCCTAATTCTTCGGCAAGCGCTGCTCCTGCATCCTTCATTTCGTTTTGATTGCATAATCCCATACCTTCGATTTCATTCAGGATCAGATAATCCGCCAAATGAAGGGGATACGCGGATATCTTTTCATTCAGGGGCGATGGGTTGAATACTATCTTCATCCCTTTTTCGTGGGCTTTCTGCATGAGATAGCCAATCTGGTTAATTTCATTTTGCAGAATGAGAAAGTCTCCCTGCTCAAAATGAAGCAGCGTTTCATCGATCTCTTCTTTTTGGATCTCCTGATTTGCTCCGCCATAGAGCAGAATACAATTCTGCCCGTCCTTTTCCTTCTGGATAATGGCATGCCCGCTGGCTCCGCTCTTCTTTCGGATGAACTGCGTATTTACTCCGGCCTGGTTTAGCATCGCAAGAAGCATCTGGGAATCCTCCGCTCCAACGGCTCCGGCATGCCACACTGGCATACCGCTTCTGCACAGGGCAAGGGATTGATTCAGTCCCTTGCCACCGCAGGTAACCTCCATTTTAAGGGAGGACAGCGTCTCCTTTGCTCGAACGAAATGATCAACATCATAGATATAATCCAAATTCAGTGAACCGAAATTTAATATTTTCATGTGCGTATTGCGCATCCCCCTTCAATTCCGCTGCCAAGACAGCTATCTCTTAATAAATTGATCAAAGCAGTCCTTCGCTTCCCGCTGGGTCTTCTCCTCATCGACCAGGACCAGCCGCCCCTGCTTTACAACAACTTCACCATTGATCACCGTATAGTCAACGGCTCCTTTTAATCCGACCGTTGCCAGGACTGACTTGGGATCCACCATGGCACCGACCAGCTCGAACCGGTTTGTATTCACCATAAAAAAGTCTGCGGCTTTGCCCTGCTCCAGGGAGCCGATATCATCACGGCCCAAAATTTTAGCTCCGCCAACCGTTGCCAGCTTTAACATATCGTAGCCCGTAGGCGCTTTGTGTCCATACTGCAGCCTGTGCAGCAGATATCCGGTTCTGATTTCCTCCAGCAGATTGGAACCATCGTTGCTGGCACTGCCATCCACAGCAAGCCCTACCGGAATGCCAAGAGCCAGCATCTCCGGAATCCGGGCGACGCCCGAGGATAATTTCATATTGGAGACCGGGCAATGGGCAACTCCGGTCTGGGTCCGGGCAAGCTGTTCCAATTCTGCTTCATTAAAATGAATTCCATGGGCGAACCAGACATCGCTGCCGATCCATCCCAGACTTTCCATATATTCCAAGGGCCTCATTCCGTAAGCTTCTACCGTGAACCGCTCTTCATCCCGGGTCTCTGCGAGATGGGTATGCAGCCGTACCCCAAGGCTTCTTCCCAGCTTTGCGGACTCCCGCATTAAATCCGGCGTAACGCTGAAGGGTGAGCAGGGAGCCAGTGCTACCTGCCTCATGGAAAATCGGCTTGCATCATGGAATTGCTCCACCAGCCTCCGGGAATCCCTTAATATGGCCTCCGTCGTCTGGACAACAGAATCCGGGGGCAGGCCGCCGTCCTTCTTGCTCAGGGACATACTCCCCCTGGATACATGCATTCGTATTCCCAGCTCTGCGGCAGCTGCAAATTGTGCTTCTATCATTTCATTTCTGCCTTCCGGAAATACATAGTGGTGATCGAAACAGGTGGTGCAGCCATTCTTCATTAATTCACCCATTCCCAGGAGGGAAGTGGAATGGATGACCTCTTCGTCAATATTTTTCCACAGCTCATATACGGTTGTCAGCCAGGGGAAAAGCTCCATGGACTGAACCTGCGGAAGATTGCGGGTAAAGATTTGATATAAATGATGGTGGGTATTCACTAATCCCGGATACATGGACATATTGGTTCCGTCAAGTATTGTATCTGCCTGCCACTCCTTATCGCTAATGTCGGCTATCGCACCATTCTCAATAAATACATTTGTATTCTCCAGCACCCGATCCTGAGAATCACAGGTTACGATATAGCGTAAATTTTTAACCAATATTGATTTCTTCATAATTACCTCCATGATACCGCTGCAGCGGCACAATACAGGAAAAAGCTTCCGAACACGGAACCCTTCTCCGCCATACCCGGTACAGCAAGCAGCCGGCTGCCCAGCTTAGCGGGCAGCCAATTCCTTCTTTATTATTTGTGTCATTGCTTCAATTCCTACGCGGATCGCCCGGTCTTCCCATTCACGCGGATAATCCTTATCATCATTGGAATAGCTCTTGTAATTTGTAGCGCTGATCATAACGGAAGACATTCTGATATCCAAGGATGCGGCAACCAGGAACAGGGTTGCGCATTCCATGCTCGAATTGGTCGCTCCGCCCTTCTCATACGCCTCCCATTTGCTCTGCAGCTCATAATAAACCGGCTTTGTCTCGGGGGATACTTCCGTATAAAAGGAATCCTTGGAGATTGTTTCTCCAACATTATACGGAATATCAAGCTTCCTTGCCGCGGCCACCAGTTCCTTAACCATATTATAATCTGGTATGGCAGGAAATTCCATAGGCAGATAATGCAGTCCGGTTCCTTCCATTCTTACCGCACCGTTGGGAATGACCACATCCCCTATGCTAACCTTCGGAGAGGTTGATGCGCAGGACCCGATTCTCATCATAGTATGCGCCCCGCATTCAAACAACTCCTCCACCGCAATTGCTGCGGAGGGTCCCCCGATCCCGGTACTGGTAACGGTTACCGGCACCCCTGCCAGCGTTCCGGTATAGGTGAGATATTCACGGTGATGCGCTATCTTAACCGGATTATCAAAATAAGCCGCTATTTTGGCTGCTCTCTCTACACTTCCCGGTAAAAACACATACTCTCCTACCTGCTCCTTCGTAACACTCAGATGCATCATTTTCTTCTCTTGCATGTCGCGTCTCCTCCTATCTGCCTTCCTGTTCAAAGCGGTAAATTGCTTCCAGTACAATCCGGATTTCATCATCCCATCCGCTTGCCAGACCTTTGTTCTCTGTCTCATAGACAACCTCGCCCGTAACGATATTGCCGGATACCGCACTGATCATTGCTCCTCTTACCTTTCGCCGATGGCAGACCGTATACAGAGCGGAGCTTTCCATCTCCACATTCAAGCAGCCCAGCTTCGACAGCTTCTCGATCCATTCCTCGGTCTCCCCGTAAAATGCATCATCGGAAGCATTGATCCCGTAATATATCTTACCGGATATCTCCTCCTTCATATCCTTTGCCGTATCAATCAGCACCCGGGTCAAATCAAAATCCGGTACGGCAGGGAAGCAATCCGGAACATAGAATCTTGAAGTTCCTTCATTTTTCATGGAGGCGGTGGAGATCATCAGGTCTCCGATTCCGATCCCTTCCTGCAGGGCCGCGCTGCTGCCGATACGGATCAGGCATTCTGCTCCGATATTAATTAATTCCTCCGCTGCAATTGCCGCGGACGGACAGCCCATCCC
>JAEZFH010000045.1 GCA_023437885.1 Bacillota bacterium
CTTTGACAAGCGTTCCATTCCAATGGGATTTCGAATGGATTCCAGAGTCTTCTCCTCCAGCTGGTCCTCGGGAATATAGGGGGGGTCCGGGATCGTCTCTCCGGGAATAAATACATCGGTATCCTCAGGCAGCTCGGCCGCTACTGTGCCATGTCCGTATTCAAAGGATAATTTCATAGCTGTTCCTCACTTTCTAGTAAGAGCATAAGAGTTCATATCAACTGCCTCTGGTATAATATCGGAGTGCTTACCAATTGGTTCTGGTATTAATATGGGGTTCTTACTAATTACTTCCAATAATAATATAGGTTCGCTTACTGCTTCAGGTAATAATATACGAGTTCTTACCAACTGCCTCTGGTGATAATATAGCTCTCTTATCAACTGCTCCTGCTACACTAGATAGGTTCTGATAATCTCCAGGTATTCTTCAGGATAGAAGCCGATTTCTCCCTGGAATCTGGTTAATGCAATAAGCCCTCCGTCAATCTCGGGAATGGAGGCCAGCATGGTGGCATTCTCCACCTTCAAGCCTCCTCCGTAGACGACCGGTAATCCTTCTGTAACCTCTTTGACAAAGCTTGCGATTTTTTTAATATAATCTCTGTCTGGAGGAGTCTTACCCGGTCCGATGGCCCAAACCGGTTCATAAGCAATCACAATCCTAGCCCTATTAATCCCTTCCAGTCCAATCCGGAGCTGACTGCCTAACACCTCCTGCCAGCGTTCCTGCTCCTCGGCAGTCTCTCCGATGCAGTATAACACCTTCATTCCTGCTTTGACCGCTGCTTTTATCTCCTGGTTCAGAAGACGGTTGATTGCATCGGTATCTTTTACTCCGGCCTCCATAAGTATTCCAGCCTTGTCCCTGCGCTCCTCGCAATGTCCGATGATTGTGCAGCCGCAGCCCAGCGCCTTCATGGAGTTAGCGGTACGCTGTGTGGTGAAGGCACCGAAGTTGCCTCCGGACGCAGTATCCTCCCGGTATACCCCCTGGCATCCGATTTGAAGTATGGAATCACTCTGCTGTGCCCGGACTGCTCCGAGAATATGTGCTTCGGGCAAAAATGCGGCAAATTCCAACTCCTCCTTTTGATACTGCTGTAATTCGTTCTCTACACTTCGGACAATATATTCTCCCCAGTTCTCAGAAGCAGCAATACGGTTCACTCCGCCATATTCCGCCGGTATATCAAATCTCTTTAAATTCAAATAAATATGCTTCATACATTCTCCCTTCCGGCGGTTTCCTACGCCCTTATATTGGCTCTGTACTAACAGCTTTCTCGTTGAAGCAATACAGTCTTTAGTTGAAATGTATAAAATCCGGCAGCGGTTCTCGAAGCAGTGGTCGGCACCCGCGGATAAATTCTTCCGTTACATCATTGCCTCTGGGATTGATAAATTTCTCCGGCAGCTTTTTTTCCTCCAGCATTACTTTTTCAATCGGAATGAGAGGTGTTTCAATCCGGTACTCCTCCCCCCCGGCACGGCGTATGCCTACCATGACCGCAGCCTGTCCGGCCAGTGCGGCTTTTACCGCCTCTCTGCCGACGAGGATTGCTTCTTCCCGGTCAAGACCGGACTGGTTTGCCATGGAGGCTCTTCCGCTTAGTCCCGGTTTTTCACTCCTTGCCTTTATTCCCAGCCTCCGGATGACCAAACCGGCCAGGTGCGTACTGACATCTCCGTAATATACCGACCTGCCCTGCTGAAAGATCGGAGGTACAATTGGGTTGCCTACGCTGTCCTTTAAGCCCTCACTCACCACTACAACAACGCCGCCAAGCTCTTGATAAAGCCTCTCCACATCCTCCAGAAAAGCCTCTTCATCAAAAGCACGCTCCGGCAAATAAATCAAATGAGGTGCACCCTTCCCATCCTTTCGTGCCAGTGCGGATGCCGCGGTAATCCAGCCGGCATTGCGCCCCATGGCCTCAATAATACACACATGGATCGGCAAAGCCCTTACATCCGCACCGATTTCAGCAGTTGCCGTAGCAATAAACCTGGCTGCACTGGCATAGCCCGGTGCGTGGTCAATGGAAGCGATATCATTATCGACTGTCTTGGGAATGCCCACAACATAAATCTCCCGATCCTTGCATGCCTCCTGAACTTTCCCGCAGGTGTCCATGGTTCCGTTTCCGCCGTTGAATAATACATATTTGATATTGTATTTCAGAAAGATATCCGCCATATGGCAGTAATCCTCTTCAGTCAATGCATATCGGGAGGAACCGATGGCTGTCCCCGGCGTATGCAGCAGTTTACCTAAATCACTCTCGGTAAGAACGCTAAGATCCTTGAAGCTTTCCCTCAGAATCCCCTCTGAGCCGCCGATGGATGCATAGATCTTATCAATCCGGTCACTGGATTTTGCTTCCGTTATCACACCATACAGGGATGAATTTAGTACTGCTGTGGGTCCGCCGCCGTGAACAATTAACAGATTATGTTTATCCAAACTTAATTCACCTTCCTCACTTGTGAAATATGATCTGTATCTTAAAATTCTATAACCGTAATATTAATGACCGTAATTTTATTAACCCTTATTTTTAATGGGATTGTAGCATAAAAAGCTTCTGAATAATACGATGCGGCAGGGCAATTTTACGCAAACGTTTGCCTAACCATAGCAGCTTATTTCCGATACCGTGAAATCATATCCTCCATCGTGAAACATTCTACTGTAGATGCTTTTCCAACCGAACCGAACTCAACAATTAAGGTTGCGACTACTTCCTTTACACCGCTTTCAATGCATTCAACAATTGCTGCCACATCCTCATCTTGTTGTACTCCCTTCATCACGGTATCCATCATAGGTGTCAAAAATACTCTGGGATCAAAGCTGGCTCTCTTTTCCTGTAGAAGCTGATAAATCGGTCCCAGAGAGACACTATCCTTCATCACCGGATGATGATAAAAGAATTCTCTCAGATTTCTTGTCACTGCCAGCCGGAGATCCGTATCTACGTTAATCTTTCCTATCCCGCAGGCGATTGCCTGTTTCATCTCATGGATCGAAATCCCATCTGCATTCTGAAGCTCGCCGCCCAATGCATTAATCTCATCTACAATATACCTTGGCACAGTTGATGAACCGTGGGATACCAGAACAGCGAATATTTTTTCATGTCTGAGGCATTCCTTGATTGCGGTTACGATTTCTCTCCGAAGCTTTACATTCCTGCCCTTGACGGCTCCATGCATGGTTCCGTAGGAAATCGCAAGACAGTCTGCCTCAGTTTTCTTTAAAAATTCAACCGCTTTCATGGGATTGGTATAGGTTGATGCCTCCGAGAATACATGGTCCTCCACTCCGGCCAAAACTCCCAGCTCCCCCTCTACGGACACCCCTCTGGCATGGGCATACTTTACCACTTCCCGGGTCAGCTCCACATTTTGATCAAAGGGAAGGGAAGAGCCATCAATCATAACTGAGGTATAACCGCCTTCAATGGCGGCTTTTACCGAATCAAAATCCTTACCGTGGTCCAGGTGTAGAACAATCGGTACCTTAGAATGTGCTCCGTATTTTCGCACTGCATCCCCGATATTCTTTGCGCCGATTGATTTATCTTCTATTGTTGAATTAATAAAATCTGTTCTTCCTCCCATATAGCCGTTTGCAAGGTCTGCTCCCTGAATAATCACCGGACTTCGCAGCATTTCATGTACCTCGATCACTGCTTTGATTTGTGCAACTGCATTCACATTGAACGCTCCCTGGGCGAAATTGTATTTGTCTGTTGCCTCTAAAAGAGGTCTTAAGGGTATTATTGGCATATTCTATCTTCCTCGTATTATATAGTAGTAGTGTTTCGCGCCCCACTCCATGGACTTTCATAGAAAACCGATCTTATTTTTTATCTCAAAATGAATACAATATCAATATATTTCAGCATATATTTCTGATTTTACGTTATTATTTAACTAAAAATGGCTGTAAAAAGTCCTAGGTTCAGCACTACCCTATACCATAGGCGGCTTACTGCTAGGACAATATTTTCTATGCAACATTCGTTACACTTTGTCTTTTTCCCAAATATATAAGGAAGGACATAGATAGCTGCACTCAGATTACTGAAGTATTTAACATAGTGGGGGTTCAGTCACATTTACTGGTTGTTCTCTACCCTCTCAATAAAGAATTTCTTAATAGCCAGAGCTACAGCTCCTTTTGCCCCGCTTAGGCTATCGTATTCCTTAAATTCTATCTCAACTTCCGTATCATTGAGTCCGTACAGGTTGCTTTTCAGTACTTGAATAAAATATTTTCTATTTATATCCAGTTTCATTATATAAGAATCCACGATTACTAATTTAGGACTAATCAGATTAACGATATTAGCCAATGCGATAGCCAGATAACTTATTACATTTTTTACGGTAGAAACTATAATCTCATCATTTTGAGCTTCCGCTGACAATATATCATCCAGAGTCAGCAGGCCCGGGTCAGATTGGATATCATTTAAAATAGTATTCTTATCATCCATAATTTCCCTGCATTGATTCAGCAGGGCATTTTCACTGGCATACGCCTCCAGACAGCCATGATTGCCGCAGGTCTCACATTTTTTCCCGTTAATTTCAATCACCATGTGGCCTGCTTCACCGGCTCCCGAGGTTTGTCCGGATACCATCCGGTTACGGATCATAAGCGGGCACGCAATTCCTTTAGATATAAAATAATATGCAAATATATCAGGCCTATTTTTTTTATCCAGCAGATCTTCTCCGATAATTCTGACTCTTGCATTATTGTCGATAACAACATTAATTCCTGTCAATTCTTCCAAATCCTTTGCCAAGGTTTTATCCCGCCAGCCATACCGGCCGTAATACCTGACCATTCCCTTGCTGCTCTCAACAAAGCCGGGAACTCCAACCCCTATTCCGGCTACCTTCTCCTTCTTAATACCGGCCTGAGCAAGCATTTCTACAATAGTGTCTGCCACATGCTTTACATAATAATCATACTCATGCTCAACGGCTGCATCTACTTTATGGGAGACCAGATTGGATCTTAAATCAGTAATGCACAGTATTGTCTTACCGGGTGCCATTTCCACCCCGATGAAATAATAGGCCGATTTTATAAAATCAATTTTTACCGGTTTTCTTCCCAGGGATACATCCGAAGGATTTTCTTTATCAGAAAGCTCTTCAACAATTCCTCTGGCAATCAGAGAAGCGATATTGGAGGTAATTGTAGGAGGCGTAAGCGCTAACATTTCAGCTATCTTAACCCGTGATATGGGTCCGAACTTATAAATAACTTCTTTTATGGACTCATCATTCTTTTGTTTTACATGAACCAAATTGGTACCTAATAGTCTAGACATAAAAAGACTTCCCCCTAATCCACTTAGATAATTTATCCTAAAATATGATAATACCCCTATAAATCTTATGATATGGATAATTCTGTATTATTCATTATAAATAATACTAAGTGTATTGTCAAAGAATATTCGTCCATCCTATTTCTGCATTAACCCTTTATTCCTGTAAATGTAATTCCTTCTATAAAACGCTTTTGAACAAAAAAGTAAATTGCTACGATCGGCAGCGTAGTCATTAAAGAGGCCGCCATCATGAGATTCCACTGGGAATCGTATTGTGTCGTGAACATTTGCAGTCCTATGGTAAGAGTGTATTTTCTTTCATTGGAAAGATATAATAACGGCCCTATGAAGTCATTCCAGGAATTCATCAGTCGAAACAGTGCTACGGTGAGTATCCCGGTCTTTGTCAAAGGCAATATGATACTGCGGTAGATTTTAAATTCCGAAGCTCCGTCAATCCTGGCGGCATCCTCCAAGTCTCTTGGCAATCCCATATAGAACTGCCGAAGTAAAAATATCATGAACGGACGTCCGAAGAAGGATTGAATAAATAACGTAACTGTCGTACCGGCAAGATGAAGCTTATTGAATAAAATAAAAGAAGGAACCATCGTCACCTCGACCGGGATCATCATAACGGAGATGGTAAGGATGAAAAGCAAATTCCGCCCCTTCCATTCCAAGCGTGACAACCCGTATGCAACTAGCGGGCAGGTAATCACCGTTCCCAGGACATCCATGCCTGCGATGCCCATCGTATTTTTAAAGTATGTAAAGAACGGAATATATTGTAACGCCTTTAAATAATTTGACCACATTACAGGAGAAGGAATCCAGGAAAAGAAACGTACCTGCGCATCTGACTTTAACGATGTAGACAGCATCCAAAAAAATGGGAGCATAAAAAAGATGCCTAACGCAATCAATATAATATGAATTCTTAATTTTGATAAACTAATTCGTTTCATTCAGCACCTCCTAGGATTGGTAATGTACCCATTTTTTTGATGATCGGAAAATAATTAATGTCAACAGCAATATGATAACAAACAAAACCCATGCCATCGCGGATGCATAGCCCATTTTCATATATCGGAATGCATTGTTATACAGATACATCACATAAAAAGTTAAGGAATTAACCGGAGTTCCTTCTCCATTTGTTAAGGCGTACGGTAAGGTGAATATCTGCAGACTGTTTATTGTCCCCATAACGACATTGTAGAAAATAACAGGGGTCAGCAAAGGAATTGTGATCTTCCATGTCTTTTGCAGCTTATTAGCACCATCAACACTGGCTGCTTCATAATATTCGGTCGAAATATCCTGTAACCCGGAGAGATTAATTATTACTGCCTGGCCTACAGCCCATGCTGCGATGATCGCAAGTGATAGTTTAGATACTTCTTCACTGGCTAACCACGGTACAGGACTGATACCGAAGAAATGAAGTATATTATTAAACAAACCATCCGCATTCATCAGCCAGCGCCAAATGGTTGCTGTAGCAATCACCGGAACTAATGTGGGTATAAAAAATATTGTTCTGTAAATACCGATCCCTCGAATTTTTGTATTCAGCATCAGCGCAATTACAATGCCAATGACGATATTGGAAGGAACGCTGATCAGCGTAAAGATCAGGGTATTTCTTATACTTTTCCAGAATAATGCGTCCTTAAACAAGGTAGTATAATTTTCAAAACCTACGAATTGTCCCGGATTTAAAACACTATATGAGGTAAAGCTGTAATAAATGGATGCCAAAAGCGGATAGGCATAAAACAACAGCAATCCTATAACCCAGGGTGCCGTAAACAGTAAACCCATTCTTGCTTTATGGGTTTCAATTCCTGCTTTTTTCCTTTTTCCCACAATATCTCCTCCTTCAAAAGGAATCCGAGGTATCATCTTCGGATTCCTTTCTCCAATTATACCTTAATTATTTCATGCCTTTTAATTTCTCGTTCATGCTGGTATCTAATTCCTTCAGTAATTCTTCCGGTGTTCCCTTGTCATGCAAGGTCAAATCCAGAACATTATTCAGGCCATCCCACAACTCCTGGCTCACTGCAACATTAGGACGGACCTTTGCTTTGTTCAGCATTTCGGTAAATACGGTAAAGTCCTCGTTATTTGCAAAAACCTCAGCATTAACAGCCGGTACGCTGGAAAAGCTTCCGGATACCTCGGACATGATCTTCTGTCCTTCCGCTCCGGTGGCATACGCAATAAAGTCCATGGCTGCCTCCTGCTTTGCGGCATTCTTCGGAATGGTCAGTCCCCAGCCGCCGCACCAGGTAATGTTTTGACCTTCCACCTTGCTGGGTATCGGTGCGATGCCAAAATCCAAGTCCGGATTGTATTTATGAATGGTGGCCACGTCAAAGCTGCCCCGAATACACATTGCCAGCTTTTCCGTTACAAAAGGATCCTCTGCATTGGTTCCTAAGCCGCTGGCAAAATTCACAAAGTCCTCCAGGCCAAAGCTGCTGGCAAAATCATACTCCCATTGCAATGCTTCAATTGTCGGCTCCGTTGCGATGGTTAAGACTCCATTCTCTTTATCATAGAAGTCTGCTCCGAAGGACCATCCCCAGGTATAAATTGGCTTTCCCGCATTTTGCCAGGGGATAAATCCTACCTGATCAAACGTAGTGCCATTCTTTACTGTCAGCGCTTTTGCCGCTTCGGTTAATTCATCGATTGTGCTGGGGGGATTCTCCGGATCAAGCCCGGCTGCTTCAAACATCTTCTTATTATATAACAATGCTCTGGAATCCCCGTTATAAGGAATGGAATAAACCGAATCCTTATAATAGGAGCCTTCCCTGGCCCAATCGTAGAAGGTGCTCATGTCAATTCCCGCTGTCTCAATTTTCCCGTCCAGAGCTTCCAGTCCGCCCTGCTGTGCCCAGGAAGCAATAAGAAAGTTATCCAGAAGGGCAACCTCCGGAGGATTTCCGGATGCGACTGCTGCCATTAATTTTTCCATCGTTGAAGTATTTCCGCTTTTCTGGCTTGCGACGTAGCTTAGATTCACGAAGATGTTTTTATCATTCGTCGCATTATAGGTATCTACTATTTTTGCCAATGCATCCAGACCCAGTCCATCACCCCATGAGTGCCAAAACACAATCTCTGTTTTTTCCTTTGGAGTATTATCCTTGGCCGTATCATTCACATTGCTGCCGGCCGCATCCGTCGGCTTAGGACCGGATGTGGAACCGGAACCGGAGCAACCGGATAGAATTGTAAAGCTTAATACTGCTACTGTCAGTAGCGATACCGCTTTTTTTAAGGTATTTCTGTAACCTCCCATTTTTAATTTCCTCCTGATATGTTATTTTTTATAAAATCTGGACGCTGCCCAGCCTTTTATACGAAAAATGAAGTAAGATAATCCTTTGTCTTAAGGATACCTTTTTTCACTTTTTCCACGCTGCCATCCCAGACCGGGTCCTCGTGCTCAATACAGATCGCCTGTTGATAGCCGATTTCATACAGACTATCGATAATCCGCATCCAATCCAGGTCGCCCAGACCGGGAAGACGGTGGCGCCACCATTTATGACTCTGAAGCACTCCGACCCGTCCCAGCATATCATAATCGATCTGCGTATCCTTTCCGTGAACGTGGAAAATTTTATCCTTGAATTCAAAGATATACCGGTAGGGATCTATGAACTGCCAAACCAGATGGGAGGGATCATAGCATAGTCCAAAATATTCGCTGTCAATACCGTCAAACAATTCCTTCCAAACATCCGGCGAGGACGCTATATTCCCCATGAGGGGACAGTTTTCGTAACACAGCTTCACATTGTTTCGCTCTGCCTTTTCAACCAGTCTTTTGGCATACTCTATACACTGCTTCATGCTTTTTTCGGGACGAAAGAATATCCCGTCATAGCTCTCCGGCAAAACTCCGGTAGCACAAACGATTTTCTCAATCCCAACCCTGCCGGCAAACTCAATTCGTTCCTCCAGTGCCTTTTGATGCTTCTCTGCCTCACTCTTATCCTGGCTAAGCATATTGCGGCAGTAAATCATTGTCTTTATGTCAACTTTTCCGCTCCCGATGACTTCTTCAAATACACTTTGATCAATATCAATCGAGGGTCCGACATCAATCTCCTGAATTTTGTTCTCATATGCCCAGGCTGCAATTTCTTTCAGATCCTTCATACCAACATTCGCCAGACTGTTTGTCAAAACTCCTATTTTCATTTTTCCTCCATTTCTGCGTATCTCTTAAGCGCAACTTATTATACACTGCTGCTGATCGGCTACATTATGCTATCTCTTCACTGGTTCCTTTTTCAGTAGCCAATTCAATGGTATCTATTATTTTTTGAATATAAAGGGCTCGTTCAAAATTTCTATCCGGTTTTCTGCCTGTCTTTATACATTGAATAAATTCATGGATTTCACCGGTAAAATACGGATTTTCCATCAACTCCTCCGGAACAGGAATTATTTCCATCCTGCCTTGATATCCGCCAGCCGTTTCCTTAAACCATACCTCCAGCTCCTCCGGTTTATCATCCCGAAAAAGTATCATTCCTCCGGAACCGTAGATTTCCAGCGTATGGCGCGCAACCCCCAGGCGGCTTGCTAAAAAGGATGCCACGGCTCCGCTTTCAAACTTAATATTGAACGCAGCATAATCGTCATTGGTTACTTCACCAACGCCCTCCCCGAATACTTTATCCCTTTTCCCAATGGCTGTCCCTACAAATCCGTTCACAGACTTTGGTTTCCCGGAGGTCTCACGGATCAGCCAATCGCAAAGATCAATCATATGGCATCCGAAATCTGCCAGGGCTCCTGTCCCTGATAAATCCTTCTGCATCCGCCATTCCAGCTTAACACCCGGATTGCTGATGCGACAGCCGCCCAGGGTTTCCCTGTAGGTAAATATTTCACCTAATTTCCCCTCCGCAATCAGCTGTTTCATATAACGGATCGCCGGAATATCTCGGTAGCTGAAGCCAATCATCGATACTTTATCGGTGCATTTGCTGTAATTTAATGCCTCCTTTGCATTCTCTGCATTGGTGCTGATCGGTTTCTCACACAATACATGCTTTCCTCTGGCAATTGCCTTTACAGACAGATCAACATGGGCATAATTCGGGGCGCAGATGCTCACCGCGTCGACTTTGTCCAGCAATTCTTCATAAGAATTGCAGATATCCGCCTCCAGCCCTCTTTCCTTCGCCCATTCTCTTGCACGCTCCGGTACAATATCGTATAATGCTACCAATTCACAATCCGAATTTTTCTGATAGGAATTCACATGCTGACTAGCAATCCCGACCGTATAACCTGTTCCCACAACTCCAACTTTAATTTTTTTCATAGCTCCTCCTTTAACATAATAAATTTTGCTCTATTTTTTAAATATAGGCTATCTTTCTCCGTGCAAAAGCTTCAGCATTTCTGCTTTATATTGCTCCACCCCCGGCTGGTCAAATGGATTCACTCCCAGGATAACACTTGAATAAAAGCAACTGAGGAAGAAAAAATACATGAGTTGTCCCAGATTGTATTCATCCAGCCTGGGAAGCTCAATGATACTGTACGGAACACCTCCGTCATAATGTGCCTTTATCGTAGCTTGATAAGCACATTCATTTATCTCATTCATTCCCTTTCCGTCCAGATATTCAAACCCATCGATGAACTTGTCCTCGCTTTCTATTTCTAAATCGCAGCCATGCTCTTCCACGTGAATAAAAGTCTCCAATACCTGGCGTTTTCCCTCCTGCATGTATTGCCCCATCGAATGTAGGTCTTCTGTATAGGAGCAGACCGCAGGAAAAATTCCGTTATTATTTTTGCCCTCACTCTCTCCGAATAATTGCCTCCACCATTTGCCAAGCATCTCCAGCTCTGGTTCAAAAAAGGCAAGAACTTCAATGCTGTATCCCTTCTGTAATAATTGATTGCGCCAAAGGGCATATTCCTTTGCATAGCAGGCAATCGGCCCTCCCTCCTGATAGTCTTTTTGTGCATTCCTGGCACCGTCCAGTAATTTATTAATATCAATCCCTGCCACGGCAATCGGAAGCAGCCCTACCGGGGTAAAAACAGAATACCTTCCCCCCACATTGTCAGGAAACGGAAGGAAGCGATATCCATTCTCTAACGCAATCTTATGTAATGCGCCGTCATAAAGCGTCGGTGTTATAATAAACCGCTTTGCCGCTTCTTTCTCTCCATATCGCTCTTCCATATACTTACGGATAATCCGAAACGCGATCCCCGGCTCAATGGTTTGAAAATTCTTTGCAATAATATTAAAGTAAACCGAACGATTTCCTATTCTTTCAATCAGATTTTTCATGTAATTGGGCGAAATATTAATTGCGGCATACATTATCTCAACCCTTCCATTGCCACCTCCACCATACCCCAGTGCATCTATCACCGCCCTTGCTCCCTGATTGGAGCCGCCTAAGCCCACCACAACATACACTTCGGCATTTTCCTTTATTTCCTCCGCAATGTTAATGATTTGGGAACAAGAAGCTTCCCCACTCCATTCATTAACATCCATCCATCCCAGCATGTTGTCAGAATACAGTCCCTGATCAACCTCAGACAAATGG
>JAEZFH010000234.1 GCA_023437885.1 Bacillota bacterium
GCTGAAGCCATAGATCTGATAACGTCTCCCGTAGTTTCATCTCATATCCGAAATCCTGTTCCGAAAGCTGAAACGATTTGCAGATGCAATCCAGAACTCTGGCATGTGCCGGATCCTCCGGATATAATGCAATGATTTCTACCTGTGGTGCCGTGACAATCGGCGTAACATACTTTTGCTCTATCCGGCTTCCCTGCTCCCCTGCTATGAGAGAAGGGTCGAAAATATGAAGGAGCTGGATATTTTTTTCTGTTTCCGCCTGCGGCCTGGTCATGTGCAGTACATTGGAATTAACCATTCCACCGGAACCAGCAGGAAATACACGCTTTCCTTTTGGCGTATCATATTCCAGCACGCCGCTTTCCATATAAAATAATTCTACGGTTTTATGCCAATGCCAGGGAACAAAACGCCCCATAAATTTATCTAATTCAACGCGGGACGCAATGTACGGAAAATCCGGCATAAAATCAGGTAACAGTTCTTCTTTACTGCCGGAATGAAATTCAATGCTTTTAATATCTTTCAACGGTTTCACCACCTCACTGATATTTTAGCATAAACCCTTAAGAAAATCATTAACACTTCAAATATCTGAATTGCAAGTTGTCAACCAGAAAACAATTTGGTTCTCATTGGCAGACATCCAAAACCGGGGAACAGCAGCCAATCGGCCGCCATTCCCCGGTTTGTTACGTTTCTGCTTACTCCTTTATTCTTTATTGTTGATTGTTCTTTATAAATGCTTGAATATAAAGCTGGTATGATATATTATTCTGCAGCTAATTCCGGCTGTTCTTCCAAGTTATTATACTTCTCCAAATCAAGCTCCTTCTCGCTTTTTGCAACAATTAACGCGCTGGCAGCAGCCGCACTGACATTCGTGGCTGTGCGGGCCATATCAACAATTGAGCTGATTGGCGACAGGATAACAATAATTTCAATCGGAAGACCTGCGGCGGCAAATACAGCCGTAGCGGTTATGGTAGCTGTTCCCGGTACTCCGACTGTTCCGATGCTGACCAGGGTTGTAATTAAAATCAAAAGCAAATACTGACCGATGGAATAATCCAGCTGCAAGCCCTGGATTGCAAATACGGCAATAATTGTCGGCCATATTCCCGCACATCCGGGCATTCCGATATTGGCACCGAGAGGAACTGCAAAGGAGGTGATACTATCGGATACTCCTGCCTTCTTAAGGCATTTTTCTGTGGCAGGAATGGTCCCGATGCTGCTCTGGGTAGTGAAAGCAATTACCTGTGCGGGCCATATATGCTTGAAAAATTTGATGGGATTTAATTTTGCTAAAAGTCCGATTAAAACGGAATTTACACCAAAGGTCTGAATTGCACACAATAAATAGGATACTGCCAATATGGATAATAACGGTAATAATTTATCGGCGCCATTACTGGATACTGCATTGGCAACCAGCGCCAATACTGCGTACGGCGTAAATTTGATAATATAAGAAATCGCTTTATTAATCACCTTGGATGTTGAATTCACAAAATCCAAAAAGGGTTTTACTCCCTCCGGATCCTTGGAGGAAAGTGCAACCACAGCAATGCCAATCACTAATGCAAAGAGAATGACCGGTACGACCGTATTTGCAGAAGCCTGTGCAAAAAAGTTCTTCGGGAATAAATCAATAATAACCTGGGATATCTGAGGAACCTCTTTCGCTTCATAATCCGTCGGAAGTACGATCTGCGCCCCTTTTCCTATCCCGAAGGCCAGCGCAATAATAATCGTTATCGTCGATGCAATCAGTGTCGTAGAAGTTAGTAAACCAATGCTTTTAACACCGATGGTCTTCAGCCGGTTAATATTCTCCAGCTTTGTAACACTGGTGATGACGCTGAAGAATAGGAGCGGTACAACAAAGGCTGATATGGCATTGGCATAAATAGAGCCGATCGGCTTCACATAACCGGTATGCCCTTGAAAAACAATACCCAGCAGGATACCGAATACCATCGCAATAATAGTTCTAATCCCAAAATTAACATGCTTCTTATGCATGAATACCAATACTCCGATCAGGAGAAGGGCAACAATCAATGCTCCAATTGCTAAATAATCTATACTCATATGAAATCTCCTTTAATAATTATATGTTCTGATCGATTGTCTGTTTATGAAATACGCTGCTTGCTCTTACTCACACTTCAGCAACAAAAGCAACAACAGACGATTTCGACCTCTCCAATCTTCCTTCTTATTTCATTTACTTTACCATTCATGACTGCTTCCCCTTTCAATATAATATCATAGTATTCATACATGTATTGTATGATTTAATGTTATTATATGTTAGATCAATCTGTTTTGTCAATGTATAAAGTTAAAATAATAATTGAAAGAATTTCTTACAAATAAAAAGATCCCTGGGAGGAAGTCCTTCTTCCTTCCCAGAGATCTTGATGGTCTTAATTATGATACCTTCTCCTCATGCTCCGCCAGCGGGACTATCTTCTCGATATCTCTGAATGCAAGGAGATAATTTGCTCCCGATACAATGATACCCCCTCCGATAAAATTACCAAGGGCTGCTACGGACAGGTTATAACCTATTTGAAGCAAGCTGATTTCCGCTCCGTTAAAATACGCTGTAAACAGATAATACATATTGGCAACCACATGCTCTGTCCCACTAAGAACAAAGACTGTTATCGCAAGCCAAACCACCACTACCTTGCTGATTTCTTCACGGCAGCTATAAGCAAGACAGACTCCAGTGGATACGATGATATTACATAGAATACTGCTGATAAACAGCCTTCCCAAAGGAAGATGCACCTTATGAACCGCCTTATCCATCACCAATGCCAGGGTCTTGTCATCAAAGATTCCTGCGGTTCCTGTCATCCACGCCAGGACGATAGCGCCAATCAGGTTCGCGATCAAAATCAAAATGAGTATTCTTATGATTTTAATAATTTTTGTATGCCTGGTATAAACCGCCAGCATCACCATACTATCACTGGTATATAGCTCTGCCTGCATCAAAAGAATTGCAATAATCCCTACGGGGAAGACCAACGCTCCAAGAAAATTACCCAATCCGGGATCACTTAAGCCGGCCGCCAATTTCAAATATCCAATCGCTCCAATGGCGATATACATTCCCGCCAGAATTCCCTGTAAGAGAAGAATCGGAAATGTTTTATTTGCTTTGTGTCTGCTTTGATACAATATGTATTCGGTTAATGCTTTGGGTCCGGAATAGGTTTTCATTCGGATGCGTCCTTTCTTATAGCCTTGTTGTAAGCTATCCTGATAGCTTGGGCTACAAGATTATATCACATTTGTTTTAAAAAAAATGTGATTCAAATCAAATTATTTGTTTTCCATATTCTGTATTGCTTGTCTGCTTCCTCCGGTATAAAAAAGAACCTTCCTTGTCATTTATTTTTGCATAATTTCATGAAATATCGGATAATAATCAAAAGAATACGATAGCAGCTAGTGTGATACAGCGTTACAATAAAAGTAACGGACATCTGTGTCCAAAGAAAGCAAATGGATAGGAGTGATATTATTTATGAAGTTAGAGAAAAAGACAGGGTTATATGCGGTGGGGCTTCTGTCGGTACTGATGTTAATCTTCAGCTTTACGGATTTATCCATTTCGAGAGCAATTTACAATCCCAAAAGCCTTTATGGCCATTTTTTTGAGGCATTTGGGGAATTTCCCGGGGCATTGGTAGGTACTTTTTCCATTGCGGCATTAATTCTCACACGCAACCGTACTGTAAAGTGGAAAAGTGAAATAAGCATCCTCGGTTACGGAATCCTTCTGGTGCTGTCCGGTCTGATGAGCGCGGTAATGCCCTTTAATTATCTTGGAGGACCGAAACCAATCATTCCGGCAGTAGCGGCATTGCTCATTGCACTTTGCCTTTACGGTGCAAGCAGAATAAAGCCTGAGCATCGGGCAGCTCTGCGTCGGGCTGCCATCCTTGGCCTGCTTACTCTCCTCTGCGCCATCATCGTCGTCAATGTGATTAAGAATTTCTGGGGCAGGCCTCGTTTTCGGAGCATGGTGGATCCGCTGCTCAGCTTTACTGCTTGGTACCTGCCGCAGGGAATGGCCTCGGGTGATGAGTTCCGCTCCTTCCCCTCAGGGCATTCGGCTAATTCGGCAGTAGTTATCTGGATCAGTCTGCTGCCCACCTTCCTGCCATCCCTTAAGGGCAAGGAGCGGCCGCTTTTTATCGGCGCAATGGTATGGGCACTGCTTGTAATGTTCTCTCGCGTAGTGATGGGCGCACATTTTGCTTCCGATGTTACGGTAGGCGTTACTATAACATTGGCTTCCTTCCTTTTGCTGAGCAAAGCTTTTCCTCCGGCAAAAGAAAATCCGAAAGAGAAGGAAACAGTGATAAAGGAAAAAATGGTATCCTAACGATTGCACCCGCACATAGGTAAATACAATTTCCCTCCCTCTATGCAATTTAATCGCTGTTTCAATATCAGATTTAATGGCTGTTTCAATACTCTTTTACATACAAATATCCCCGGTCTCTTTAGTGAGACCCGGGGATATTTGTAGCTGACAGCATATGAAATATTAATATTGCTTTTCTATTGTATAGCGGTTAGCTTTCTTCTCCATTGATTTTTGATCCTTCTTTCCAAGTCCTGCATCAAGAGTTGAATCTACGGTAATCCATTCCTCATCGATATAAACCTGGTTCCAGGCATGGTATCCTTCCACATCCTTGGAAGTTCCCATTAATACCTTGGCAGGGATCCCTGCACTTCGAAGCATTGCTGCAAACAATACGGAATAATCATAGCATATTCCTGTCTTGCTGTTATATACATCATCTATGGCGGGTATGTATCCACTCGTTACAGTTCTTGCTTTCTCATAATTATATTCATAGTTATTAACGATATAGTTGTAAATTGCGGCTGCCTTTTCAGAATCCGTCTTTATGGCTTTTGTTAACTCTGTTGCTTTCTTGATTGCTGTCATACTTGAATTCCAATTCACTGATTGATTGCTCTGCAAATATACCGTCAGTCCGTCATCCGTACTATAATCCACTGTTTCTGTTGCCGCCTGCTTGTACTGGGTACCATTAACATGGGAGTAAAGCAAAACCTGGTAGGCACCGTTTCCTGATTGCAACGGAATTCTCATTGAATTCTTATAATCATAGGTATAAACAACCTTATCCTTAACAACTCTAACCTTATCTACTTTTACATCCTCAAGCTGACTGTTAATAATAATGATACCTTTCTCAATTTCGCTGGTATCCACTATGTCTTCTGCTGCTTTAGCTGAAGCGGTAGAGGTATTTCCTAAAGCTCCTGCAAGAATAACCGCCGCCAGAAGCTGCAATAGACCTCTCTTTATATTTTTGTACATAAAAAACTCCCCTTTCGGTAACTGGCTACCATGTTAATTGAATTAACGAAGGCCCTATAGCTTTGCGTCACCAGCTTTCACTGGTTTTGCTATTATCGGTGGAAAGCACCTGATAAAATATGAAATTAATATTCTCCTAATTTGATACTGTCATTATAACATATTCCTATCCCTTTGAACATAGTCATTTCGACTAATTTTAATACTATTTTTTCATAAATTATATATCAATTAGTATATTATTGTCTTAATTTTCAGACTTCTTAATTTAAAATTTATTTTTTTAATTTCTTTTCAAATTTCTTTATTTATTTTTTGAATGAAAAGCCGCAGCGTTACAATACCGGAAGAAGCTTCTCCTTAAGATATTTATACGCTGCGGCTTTCATCATTTAACGAATATACCTATACTCTAACTCTTATTTTTTAACTTCATTCTGTTTCTTTTTATTGCGGAACGTAATTACTATAATTCCTGTCAGGCAGGTTAGAATACCAATCAGGAAATAACTCCAATGCAGCCATTCTCCTGTACCCGGCAGACCCGTTCCCTTTCCTTTACCGGAGTTGTCACCGCTAAGCGGAACCACCTCCACATCAATTTCTACAAATATTTCTTCTTCCTCGCCATCCGGTCCGGTAACAATAACGGAAAAGTCATCCTTGCCTGTGTAACCGGGATCCGGCTTATAGGTCCACTTGCCATCCTTATTCACCTTAACGGTTCCATGCTCCGGTTCTTTTCCCTTGACCGTAGTTCCTCCCTCGGGTACAGGCACGTTTCCTCCCTTTGGCGTATTCTCCGGTGTTATTTCAGTAATCGGTACCGGGGTAGGGCTGGGAGATGGTGTTGGCTTTCCTGTAGGCTCCGGCTTCGGTGTCAGGCCGGGTGTCGGCTTGGGAGTTGTCGTGGGTCCCGGCGTGATTGTCGGTGCCGGGGTACCCGTCGGGGTGGGGCTTGGAGTCACGGTAGGAGTCGGGGTCCCCCCTGACGGTCCCGGATTCCACGGTGTCGGAGGAATATATTCCGTATTTTTAATCACCTTTGTAAAGGTTAGCTCGGAAGCATCCAGGG
This sequence comes from Bacillota bacterium, assembly GCA_023437885.1. Classification (GTDB taxonomy): domain Bacteria; phylum Bacillota; class Clostridia; order Lachnospirales; family Lachnospiraceae; genus Mobilitalea. The sequence goes on from JAEZFH010000234.1 coordinate 6,465, forward strand.
TGACCGTGATCGGCGTACTGTTCAGATTGTAGCCATTTGGTGCTTTTATTTCCGTAATCACATAGTCTCCGTAGATCAACCCTTCTAATTTCTTTGTGCCGTCTGGTCCGATTGTAACGATCCTCTCGGATCCATCCGGATATTTCACTTTGAACTCTGCTCCGGATAAGAGTATGGAATCACTCTTGCTGTCCACCTTCTTAATAATTAAGCTGCGCAGCATCTCATTTTTAACCGTTAACTCTGTTGTCAGTGCAGCACCCTTTTTAATTTCAATCGAATGTCTTCGATCCTCAGTCTTCACGGGAAGCTGGTATCCCTCCGGGGCATCGGTCTCCACCAGTGTATACTCCCCTAAGAGAAGGTCCGGTATCTCAATTACTCCGTCCTTATCCGTTGTGTAAATACCTAAGCTGGTATCTCCCTGATAAAACTCGAATTTTGCTCCGCTCAGGACAAGATTGCTGTCGCTATAGTCAACCTTTTTGATCTTGATGGTCCGCAGTAATTGATTCTCGATTCCGGCTAAGATGACATCATAATCCGTATCATATTTTATATCAATTTCTGTAGTCCGCTTATCAAGGCCCGGCAAATGATATCCCTCCGGAGCTTTTGTCTCAACAAGCCAATACTTACCAACCTCCAGCTTCTCTATCTTGAAGGTGCCGTCCTTGCCTGTCTTATACTCTCCAAAGAGCTTGAGCCGGTTGTCAGGGCCATAAAGCTTAAATTCTGCACCCTCCAAAGCCTTAGTGGTATCCTCAGTATCAACCTTTTTCACTGTCACAGATTTCAAAGGTGCATTGTTAATGGGCAGACTGATCTTTTTGTCCTTTAAACCATCGGCTTCATCCGTGCTCTTGCCAACTGTAATTTCAGTCTTCGTATTCTCAGGTAATTGATAGCCCTCCGGTGCATTTGTCTCTTCCAGTTCATAACGGCCATCTTCCAGGTTATTTATTTCCAATAATCCTTGTTCGTTTGTTTTATAACCTGTTCCAATTGTCCTAACAACCGGTGACAGCTGTTTTAAGCTGAATACCGCGCCCTCTAATACCTGGGTAGGATCCTGTTCACTCTTTTTAGTGATAACAATGGATTTCAAAGGCTCATTTGTGATATTTACCTTCATCTGATAGCTCTGAGCCGCGCCGGTATTCTCATCAATTCGGATATCATAGCTATGATCCGCGGGCAACTGATAGCCTCCCGGTGCACTGCTCTCTTCCTTCCGGTAATCGCCGTTCTTTAGCCCGGTTATTGTTAATTCTCCATTCATCCCCGTGCTGTTGGGGGTTAAAGTAATCTCTTCCTCCGAGCCTGCATTTTTCTTAAACAGTCTGAATACTGCACCTTGAAGCAAGCTGTTGTCATAAGTATTCTTCTTCGTGATTACAATGGATTTTAACTTTTCATTCTTAACTGAAACATTAATTGTATTATCCTTCACGCTGTCAGCTGCATCAGCCGTCAGATTGATTTCGATCTCCTTCTCGCTGTCAGCAGTAAGCTGATAATCGTTCGGTGCTGTTATTTCCTTTAACCGGTATCTTCCATTGCTTAATCCGGTTATCACCAGTTCACCGTTAAGGCCGGTAGTATCAGGACTTAAACTGATCTTTGTCTCCGGATTCGTATCAATTCTGGTTAATGTAAATTTTGCACCGGAAAGCTTGACATTGGTATCTTTATCTGCTTTCGTGATTTTGAGTGTCTTTTCCTGCTTTTCATTAAATACTTTTATTTCTGTTGTTTTTTTATACTCTACGCTGAGTTCAACTCCCTTGTCATCCTCCCCCAGCTCTGCTTTGATATAGCCTGTCGGACCTGTTACTTCCACAAGATAGTATTTCCGGGAGGTAGGTAAATCATTATATACAAGGGAACCATCGGAAAGAGTACTCTTATTCTCTCCGTCAACAATTACTTTATTGCCGTTTAGGAGATAATACAACTGGAACACAGCCGGATTATTCTTAATGAGGCTTTCGTCCGCTTTATCCCTTTTTTCGATCCTGATATGCCCTACGGAGCCGGTTCCGGTTCCATATGCTCTGGAGGTTGAGGAAATGCTGTACTGTTTGTTTCCAACGGCGTCACTGCTGTGCTCTTCCCCCTTAAATTTGGCTGCGTTCTTAATATAATTCGGCGTTTTACTTGTTACTACCGTCTTATATTTCAGCACATACTGACGGGTGATCGGAGGGATAAACTTTAGCTCTATCTCCCATTCTCCGCTGGAATTTTGTGTTTCCTTCAGACTATAAAGAGCTTCCGCTTCATTGTTCACCAGTCTTAGCACATCATCATTCTGATTACTGTAATTCTTGAGGTCGACTTCATATACCTCAAGACTGCCTGTCACATATTGATGGCCGCCGCTGATGGTATCCGTAAATACACCATTGGTTATCTTGGAAAGACTTTCATTCAGTACTACCTTCCACTCAATCTCATCGTTCAGGTACACCTTGTCACTGTCACTGATGCCAACGGCAGCTTTCGTTAAAAACTTATCATACTTAGGATTTGATACGGTTGCCGTATATTTTTCCCCATTGATATCTGCTGTGTTGGAATAGCTATTTTTCGATAATCCGATCATATCCGTCGTATATTTGATAAGATAAGGTGTCTCCGGATTCTTCGTTATGGTCAGGGTAAACCCTTTCTTATCGGCATTGACGTTTATGGAATATCCGTTATTTACTGTCAAGGGTATCCCTTGAACAATCTGGTTAGAGGAATTTACCGTATATGGTATCACCTGAACCGTACTTGCATCCAGCTCCTGCCCATCCGTCATGGTATCCGTAATTACAATATTGCCGCCCGGTAAGTGTCTTGCCTGATGATTTGCATAGATTTCCCAATCGATCTCTCGGTCCTGAAGTCTACCGGAGCCTCTCTTTTCACCATTTTTGTATGCTCTGCCGTCTAAGTTGTAGTTGGGTGTATATGTTCCACCTTCAACCTCTTCATCCTTGGTATTCCAATAGGTGAATTCCGCTTCATTTTTAAAGTTCGTGCCACTGTTCGGTATAATCTGAGGGTAAGCATCGCTGTCAAGATCAAAGCTGGTCTTAAAATAAACATAATACTCTTTGTCTTTCAGCTCCTTATTAATTGTCAGTATAAATCCGTATTGATATCCGGCTCCATTTGGTGTGACCTCATATTCCACACCTTCGGTCCATGCCTGAACTGTTGTATCCTCCGTAAATTTTAAGGTGTCTTTCAAAAAGAATAATCCGCCATTGGGAAAGCTGTCCTTGATCACCAACTTTTTTATTGTTTCCTTGGTAGGTCTGATCTTCAGCCTCCAGCTCATGGTCTTCTCATCATAGTCGATTCCCTTGTAAGCAACACCGCCGATTGTTGAATTCACGGTAGTTTTATCGAATCTGTTTTTAATATCCGGAGTTACAGGCGATTTAATCGCATCTGTTTCATCTGTATGGCCAGTGCCCGGCCCAAGGCCGTAAGCTCCGGTTACCCAGACTTTATTCTCGAATTTAATCGTAGTACTGTAGAAATCCGGATTAACAATCGTACTGTAAGTAATCGTTCTTCTTGTTTCGATATCTCCAAGCCCAATGGTAAACTCACTCGGACCGGTAACATCAGAAGCCGGTATTGTTATGCTCGCATTCGGGGTTTTATCAGAATAAATTTCCTTCCCCTTTTCGTCCTTTATTACAATTGATTTTTTATCAAGAGTCAGGCCTTCCGGCAGCGAATCATACAAAACTGCTGCATTTATTTTGTGATGGCCCGAATTAAGGGTCACGGTCCATTTTATGATCTTTTGACCAAAGATATCCGATTCGATGCTTCCTCCCTTACTTAATAAGGAATTTCTGACTGCAACTGCAGAACCGGTTACTGTTCTCAATTCATCAGCACCATTTTTTAAGATCGCTGTATTAACCAGGTCCAGACTCTCTTTAAACACATCCCCGGGATAGCTAACCTTGGTTTCATAAATAATCCGGTACGCGTTCCCTTTTAATTCTCCCAGTGTTAGCGGGAATATCAGGCTGCTCTCTCCCTCAGGCACATTTCCGGGAAAGCTCTTAATCACATCCGTAACCTCAGTTCCCTGGTTCCAGCTGCTTCCACTCTTATTCAGCTGATATACTTTAATCGTGGAACGATCAATGGTTTCATTGGCATCCGGCGTATCAGCAATAACCGCATTGGGTATATCCAGTTCAGCCTTATTAACATCAATGGTCCAACGTATTTTCTCAGTATTTCCGTATGTATCAGCGATTGCTACTCCATTTTTCTTTTCCAGCATAGCTGACATAACGAATTTGGGCAATGTCACCTTAACCTCACCCTTTTTCGTTGCACCATCCCACAATTGTGCATGATTGGTGTAGGAGGTCTTGGTATAATCCTTAATATCCGTCCTGTATTTAATCCGGTAGGCGCTGTCAATCTCTCCGAGGGTTAAGGTAAAGCCTCCGGCATTGCTGGTTATACTGGCACCGCTTACGCTACTTATGGCAATCGGTCCCTCTTCCGTTACGGCTCCGCTAAACCCAACCTTTAGCTTATAAAGCTCTATGCTGCCGGTGTTTAACTCCAGCCCCACCGGTACACTGTCCGATACAATTGCCTCCTGAAGCTTTTCCAAGGAGGTATTCACATCCACTGTCCAGTCTGCATATTTCGGATTGGCAGAAAGCGCCCCTGCAGATTTGCCAATCGATGCTCCCGGATTGACCGGATTTCTTATAGAGATCGGAATGGTATATCCTCCAAAATCTAATACTTTTGATACATTATCATTAAATTCGCTTACCTTTATGTCAAAAAGGATTTCAACCGCGCCGTGCCTTTCTAATGGGTAAGCTCCGCCCGGACTCAGCTTGCTGTTAAAAGTGAGGGTCAGCATCCTGGTTGCTTTATCAAAGGAATAATCACCGACCTTATCATTGCTGCCCAGCGGGTCCAAAAATTCTACATTGCCAGAATGGTCTCCGCCGATCGGCAATTCAAATATTTCCGGTATTTTTATGGTTGCATAGTCACCCTCGTATACCTCGACTCCATTATCTATCCTCCAGTCCAGGCAAAGATAAACTTTAAGATCTTTATCCGTTAATATCGGCTGATCTAATGGAATCGGTGTTCCGCTTTCATCTGTCATTCTGACTCCGTATAAAATCTGGCCCACATCCTTTGGTTCAGCCGCTCTGGCGCTGCCAGACGGGCCCAATACCCGAAACGGTGTATCCAGAACCATACTGAGAACCAGTACCGTCAGAAACAACAGTTTAAGTATTTTCTTAATACTTCTCATTGAAATCCTCCTTTAATTGCTTTTCATAACTCATTGTATTGCGATATATTTTTTATAACAATGATAACTATTATCATTCTATTATAGAATATCCGACTACTCTGAACAAATTCTAAACAATGCAACTATATCTCACTGGATGAATTCACTCCATACGCAGCCTATTTATTCGTGATAAATTCCACGTATAGCCCTACTATACAAGGTCAGAATAAATCATTATGAATTTTTTTAAGCAGCTAAAAAAGAAAATATTACACATTTTTTACCAGCAAAAAAAGCTCGGACGCATTTATTTTCAATCGCTTCCAAGCTTTTCATATTATACACAGCTCATTTATTCCTGATATATTTTCCGTATAGCTCCACTATCTTACGGGAGGGATTTAATCCCAGCTCCTCCTTCATGTTCCGGTAGTGCTCTTCGTATACTTTCACTACACCTTTGGCATTTCCTTCCTCGGCATAATAGGACATGAGCAAATGGTTATACTCCTCATTATACGTATCCAGCTGCACCATCTTCTGCAAACAATTCTCCAGCAGGATACTTCCGGATTTCTGAGCCATATTTTTTACTGCATACTGCTTCAGATATTTCAGATATGCATTCTTAATCGTCTGTTGAAGATAGATGCTCCAGGAATATTCCTCCTGTTCCAGATAATCCCCCGCATAAATCTCCAGCAGCCTCTTGATCTCCTTCACAGAAGGCTCACTATTCTCCAGTAATCTCTTCAGCTCCTCCAGGTCGCTTTTTAACGGAACCTCCAATTGATACTGGTCGTTGCGAAACTGTATTCCATTCTCGTATCCCAGCTCCTTAAGTACCTTTCTCAGCTGGTACACGGTGGTATGCAGCAGCGCTCCTCCCCGGTCTGCCTCAATCTCCGGCCACAACTCCTCCATAATCCGATACTTGTTAACTGGCCTCTCATTGCTCTGCCATAGATAGCAGAACAGCTCCTTTACCTTTTTTGTTCTCCACTTGATTGGTA
>JAEZFH010000314.1 GCA_023437885.1 Bacillota bacterium
CCGTTTTGGTAAGCTTCAAACTGATTTACGTTGGCGGAAGTCATTGGAATATTATTCTTATACATTAATACCAGAGTAAGGGGAGAGGCTTCCCGGTGAGTATGGGACAGTTGAATCAGAGTCTGAAGCGTCTGCTTATCCACCGGCATGGTATGGCGAAGTAATTCCTCCACGATTTGCTTATTCCGTTCTGTCATAGGAAAGCCGGAAGCGGTCAGAGCCTTCAGTACCGTAGGATCGGAGGACGGAGCAGCATCAGGAATATATTTGAGCGTGAGGCGTTCCGGACTGTCTTCTGTTACCTGAAATCTGGCTTCTTCTCCGATGGACAGGGGAATATCGCCGGTCAGTCTGGCATGTACAATTTGCTTATCGGGTTCCAACTGAATTTTTACTTCATTATAACGATGGTCAATGATCTGCCCCCTGACCACCTGGCCCTCCTGCCACTGGGAAGAATTCGTACCGGTAGAGGAGGAAGCGCTTTGTATCTCCCTTGCTTTTATGGCCTCTGTCGCAGCCTTATTCTCGGCAGCAGTACGGGCAATTCCGGGTTTATTCAGTTTAGAACGAGAATTTAATGACGGGTGTATATCCATGAAAACCTCCATTCTGTATATGGTATCAATCGGAACCGCTAAATTGAGATGGGAAAGGACAATGATTCCGGCTGGATTAATTAAAGGATTATATTAATATATCGTCAATGCAGTAAAATTAATAAAGGGAGGATTGTGTAAGGAGTGTGGTAAATTCTTTACTGCATTGTCTAATTCTGCTGCTTGATATGTAAGGTCACATGCAACACGAAAAGGAGGATTTGTTCTTATCAAAAGCAATAGTAAATGTAATATCTGTTCATTTTAGACAATTATCTATGCGTCTTACAAAACCTATAACAGTTTCTACCGACATAATTAGAAAATGATATGGTGAAATTATGTAATTTTAATGTATTATATAGGAAAGATGGACAATGTGCATTCCTCTTCATTTAATGGGGGTTGTGGACAGCGGTACAGTTTGAATTCTGTCTCGTGCTTTACTTGATTTGTCAGATGTCCTTAATTTATGAGGCTTTTGGCGGCTATCGTTTCTGGAGTCAAGATATTTTATAGCAAAGGGTTTTGCGGTTCTTCTAATACAAATTTTGTAAAATAATGTTGAAAATGATAAGGATATACGGTAATATACCCATATAAGGGATTATAAGGAAAACAATACATAGGTGAGAGGATCCTTTGCCTCTTAATCATACAATGACTAGGAGGATGCACAATGAAAATAGGAATCTGTGATGATGAGCGTATTATCATCGAAACGCTTACAGGCTTCATAAAGCAAAGTCTGGAGCAGAGGAAGGCTAAGGCGAAAATCATACCATTTATATCCGGGCACAGTTTCCATGAGAAAATTAGTGGGATTGATGCAGTTTTCTTAGATATATCGATGCCGGAGATGGATGGCTTTGAGGTGGGGGCTTGCATTAAACATCTTATTAAATGCTTAAATGAAGGGAGAAAAATGGCATGCCAGAGACAATATTTTCAGCTAGAAATCTGACAAAACAATATAGTAAGACTCATAAGCATCATAAGTTTAATGCACTTGATAAGTTTCATATGGAAATACACCGAGGTGAAATCTATGGCTTTGTGGGAGAAAATGGTGCTGGAAAAACAACACTGATGCGTATTTTATCAGGAAGAACCATGAGGACAAGCGGTGAAATTGAGCTTTTTGGATGTAGTGATGAAAGAGAGTTATGTATTCACCGGGGACGTATTGGTGCTTTGATTGAAACCCCCGCATTGTATCCCGGGATGACGGCGAGGGATAATCTGGAGGTTCTTCGTCTGCAGCAGGGTATGACGGAAATAGATTGTATTGCAGATGTGCTTAAGACTGTGGGACTTGAGAATACCGCATCAAAAAAGGTAAAGGATTTTTCTCTTGGAATGAAGCAACGGTTAGGACTTGCAATGGCTTTATTGGGTAATCGGGAATTTCTTGTGTTAGATGAACCGGTCAACGGACTGGATCCGGAAGGTATAGTAGAATTTAGAGAGATTTTGAAAAGATGGAATCGGGAACATGGTACTACAATTTTAGTTTCCAGCCACCTTTTGAGTGAACTGAACCAGCTGGCAACCTGCTACGGATTTATTCATGCTGGCAGAATGGTTGAGCAAATTTCATCAGAGAAGCTTCAGGAAAAATGTACGACCTATTTGAGCATCCGTGTGGATGATGTACAGAAAGCGGCAGCAGTTCTGAGGAAAATGTTTCAGGAGTTAAAACTGGAAATTATTACGGACCATAAGGTATATATTTATGGTTTTTCCGGTGATACAGGAATTATTATGAAAGTACTGGTCACAGGTGATGTGAACGTGAAGGAAATGAGGGTATGCAGCGCTGGTTTAGAGAATTACTATATATCAGTTATAAAGGGGGGGAAACGTTGAGAAATTTAATGAAGGCGGAATGGTTCAAATTGTCAAAATCTTTTGGATTTAAAGTCTTGTGCTTATGTAATATGGCATCCATACTAACTACAGTTCTTTTGCTTATAGCTGGAGCGAAAGGAACCGGATATAAGATGTTTATGATATCTTTGACTTATAAATTGCATCATGCAGTTATTGGTTATCTATTTGCAGCAGTTTTTCTGTGTGGCGAATTCTCCGGCCGTACCTTTGGAATGAGCTTACTATGCGGTTATCCTCGCAGGAAAGTATTTTTGTCAAAGATTTTGATGTTTCACTTTGGCTCGTTATTGCTTTTCTTAATATATACAGGAATTTCAACGATTGTTGCGTCAATTGGTAATGGTTTTGGTCAAACATTCTCACCAGATATTTTGATTCTGCTATTTTGTGGAATATTGGGTAATGCAGCAATGGGAGCTGTTATGATTCTTATCGCAGTAATTGTCAAAAAATCTATCGTAACAATAGGAGTTGGTATAGGTATTACATATGCTCTATTGTTTATGGAATCAAACTTTCGGGAAGGCGTGTTATTTTTTGTAAAATACACATACTCGTATCAGCTTGGACAACTTTCATTTTGGGGCGAGGGATTTTCGCTTTGGATGTTTCTTGTAGTTATGCTGCTTACATTTGTAATAGCGCTGGTAACATCAATCCTTATTTTTGAAAAGGTGGAGTTGAAATAAATGACAAATGGAAACATATAGAGTAAGCGATTTATACTTACTGAAAATGGAATAATTGATATTGTGGCTTTTGGATTTGAAGACTTTCCTAAATTCAATACACAAGTGAAGGAAGAATTATGCATTGGATTTATTGAAAACAGATAATTTCGAGGGATTTAAAAGGAAAGGAAATAACTGGATGCACTATATAAAAAGGTATGGAAAGTAATTGTGTGGTTAATAATATTAATAAAGACAAGGGTAGAACCTTAATTAATTAGGTAATAATAGTTTATTATTTAAAAAATTAATCAGAGATGGCTGTTTTATTTAAAATATACTTGCAAAACGTACATTTATATATTATAATCAACGCAGGTAAAACAAGGGCGTTTTTAGACTTATCAATTGATAAGCCTAAAAGCGCCCTTTATCATGGATTTTGTAAAAAGAGAGCTTTGTGCCGCTGAAAAGCGGCGGCATGGCAGTTGACTTGAATTATTGAAAGACATAGCTTACGGAATAAATTTGTGCCGATGCCAGAATTAAATTTGCTTCGGCAGAATGGAGGTTAGTAGATTATTATGAAGGATAGTATCAGAGAGGAAATTACACAGATTCCCCAAGGTCTTTACGATCCCCGGTTTGAGCATGACAACTGCGGTATCGGTGCAGTGGTGCACATGAAGGGAATCAAAACCCATGAGACAGTAGTTAACGCATTGAAGATTGTTGAGAATTTGGAACACCGTGCCGGAAAGGACGCCAACGGGCAGACCGGCGATGGGGTAGGAATTCTTCTGCAAATATCCCATAAGTTTTTTACCAAGGTAGCAAAGCCTCTTGGAATTGAACTGGGAGCAGAGAGGGAATACGGTGTGGGAATGTTCTTCTTCCCCCAGGATGAACTGAGCCGCAATCAGGCCAAGAAGATGTTTGAGATTATTGTGGAAAAGGAAGGCATGAAGTTCCTGGGCTGGAGAGAGGTTCCGATAAAGCCTGCGACTCTTGGTGAGAGGGCAGTGGAGTGTATGCCGTATATCCTGCAGGGCTTTATCCGGAAGCCGGCGAATCTGGCGAAGGGCCTGGATTTTGACCGCAAGCTGTACATTGCAAGGCGTATCTTCGAACAGAGCAATGATGATACCTATGTGGTTTCCTTATCCAGCCGTACCATCGTATATAAGGGAATGTTCCTTGTAAAACAGCTTCGTCTCTTCTTTGAGGATCTTCAGGATGAGAGCCATGACAGTGCTATTGCCATTGTCCACTCCAGATTCTCTACGAATACCAATCCCAGCTGGCAGAGAGCCCACCCGAACCGGCTGATTGTCCATAACGGCGAGATTAATACCATCCGGGGCAATGCCGATAAGATGCTGGCCAGGGAAGAAACCATGGAATCGGAGCATCTGAAGGGTGAGCTTCATAAGGTACTTCCGGTGGTGAATACGGAAGGCTCTGATTCGGCGATGCTGGATAATACTCTGGAGTTTCTGGTAATGAGCGGTATGGAGCTGCCGCAGGCAGTGATGATAACCATTCCCGAGCCTTGGAACAATGATTCGGCAATCAGCAGGGAGAAAGCGGACTTCTACCAGTATTATGCCACCATGATGGAGCCCTGGGACGGACCGGCGTCCATCCTGTTCTCCGACGGAGATATTATGGGAGCGGTTTTGGATCGAAACGGACTACGACCCTCCAGATATTATATTACCAATGACGATTATCTTATCCTTTCTTCTGAGGTCGGCGTGATGGATATCGCTCCGGACCGGATTGTGAGGAAGGAAAGGCTCCGCCCCGGCAAGATGCTGCTGGTGGATACGTGCAGGGGCTGTTTGATCGATGACGAGGATCTGAAGAACAGCTATGCAAAGCGGCGTCCCTATGGTGAGTGGCTGGACTCCAACCTGGTTATGCTGAAGGAGCTTCCTATTCCCAACAGGAAGGTTGCAGAATACGGCGAAGAAGAGCTTGCCAGGCTGCAGAAGGCTTTTGGATATACCTATGAGGATTATAAGACCACGATATTACCCATGGCGTCCAGCGGACAGGAAGCAGTGGCAGCCATGGGAGCGGATTCTCCGATTCCGGCCCTGTCAAAAAATAATCCTCCCCTGTTCAGCTATTTCAAGCAGCTTTTTGCGCAGGTAACCAATCCTCCCATTGATGCCATCCGGGAAGAGATCGTTACAGCAACCTCCGTATATATCGGTGAGGACGGCAATATTCTGGAAGAGAATGCCGCAAACTGCAAGGTATTAAAGGTCAATAATCCTATTCTGACCAATACGGATTTACTGAAAATCAGATATATGAAAAAGCCTGGCTTCAAGGTGGATGTTCTTCCGATGACCTATTATAAGAACACCTCCCTGGAGAAAGCGATCGACCACCTCTGTCTGGAGGCAGATCGTTCTTATAAGGAAGGTGCCAATATCCTGATTCTCTCCGACCGGGGTGTGGATGAGAACCACGTGGCGATTCCTTCGCTGCTGGCGGTATCCGCATTGCAGCAGCATCTGGTGAGGACGAAGAAGAGAACTGCTCTGGCCATGATTGTTGAGAGTGCGGAACCCAGGGATGTGCATCATTTCGCCTGCCTGCTCGGCTACGGCGCCTGTGCAGTCAACCCTTATCTCGCACAGGAGACCATCCGCCAGCTCATCGGCACAAATATGCTGGATAAGGATTATTATGCTGCTGTGGACGATTACAACAAGGCTGTATTGAAGGGAATTATTAAAATAGCTTCCAAGATGGGAATCTCAACAATCCAATCCTATCAAGGCTCCAAGATTTTTGAGGCCATCGGTATCTGCAAGGATGTAATTGATAAATATTTTACAGGAACCGTAAGCCGTATCGGCGGAATAACCTTAAAGGAAATGGAGCTCCAGGTGGATACGCTGCATTCCAAGGCCTTTGATCCACTGGGACTAAATTTGGACCTGACTATGGACAGTGCCGGCTCCCATAAGCTTCGCAGCGGTAAGGAAGAGCATCTGTATAATCCGAAGACCATCCATTTGTTACAGCAGTCCACCCGTACCGGAAGCTATGAACTGTTCAAGGAGTATTCCAGAGAAGTGACCGCTGAGCAGGAGAAGATCAACCTGAGAGGCCTGCTTGATATAGATTATCCGGGGCAGGGAATAGCTCTGGAAGAGGTGGAAAGCGTAGAAACCATTGTAAGACGCTTTAAAACAGGTGCCATGAGCTATGGCTCCATCTCCAAGGAAGCCCATGAGGCGCTGGCAATTGCCATGAACCGGCTGGGTGGCAAATCCAACAGCGGAGAAGGCGGCGAAAGTCTGGAACGCTTAAAAATTGGGGAAGACGGTCTGAATAAATGTTCCTCCATCAAGCAGGTTGCCTCCGGACGGTTTGGCGTAACCAGCGAATATCTGGTTAGTGCGAAGGAAATCCAGATCAAAATGGCCCAGGGTGCCAAACCCGGGGAAGGCGGACAACTGCCTGCGGAGAAGGTATATCCCTGGATTGCCAAGACCAGGCATTCCACTCCCGGCGTAGGACTGATCTCTCCCCCGCCTCACCATGATATTTATTCCATTGAAGATTTGGCACAGCTGATCTATGACCTGAAGAATGCGAATAAAAATGCAAGAATATCGGTTAAGCTGGTATCCGAAGCAGGTGTGGGCACCGTAGCTGCCGGTGTAGCCAAGGCGGGAGCAGGTGTCATCCTGATCTCCGGCTATGACGGAGGAACCGGTGCAGCTCCCAGAACTTCCATCTACAATGCCGGCCTTCCCTGGGAATTAGGGCTGGCCGAGACACACCAGACTCTGATTATGAATGGCTTGCGTACGAAGGTGGTAATCGAGACCGATGGTAAATTAATGACAGGGCGCGATGTTGCCATCGCGGCTATGCTCGGTGCGGAAGAGTTCGGATTTGCCACCGCACCCCTGGTAACCCTGGGCTGCGTGATGATGCGGGTATGTAATTTGGATACCTGTCCGGTGGGTGTGGCAACCCAGAATCCCGAGCTCCGCAAGAACTTTAAGGGAAAACCGGAATATGTGGAGAACTTCATGCGCTTTGTAGCAGAAGAGCTGCGGGAATATATGGCGAAGCTGGGCTTTAGAACTGTGGATGAGATGGTCGGACGCACTGATTTACTGAAGCTGAAGGCTTCCTGCCTTCAGGATGAAAGAGCAAAAACCGTGAATTTGAGTGCGGTATTGAATAATCCGTTTATCTGCGAGGGAGAGGGAGTTCATTTTGATCCTTCCCAGAGATATGATTTTGAGTTGGAGAATACAGTGGATGAGCAGTTGCTGCTAAAGAAATTCAAGCTTAACGAGAAGCATGCACAAAAGGTCAAATTGACGGTTGGAAATACGGACCGGACCTTTGGTACCATCCTTGGCTCGGAGATTACAAGAAAATATGGAACTACACTGAAGGATGATACCTTTGTGATTGAGGCACACGGCAGCGGGGGGCAGAGCTTTGGAGCCTTCATCCCCAAGGGCCTGACCATTCGGCTGGAGGGAGACAGCAACGACTACTTCGGCAAGGGCTTGTCCGGAGGCCGGCTGATTGCCAATCCTCCCAAGGAAAGCACATTCAAGGCCGATGAGAATATCATCATCGGGAATGTTGCACTTTATGGCGCCACCAGCGGCAAAGCCTTCATCAGCGGCGTTGCCGGGGAACGCTTCTGTGTCCGTAATTCCGGAGCTACGGCGGTTGTGGAAGGGGTCGGCGACCATGGCTGTGAATACATGACCGGCGGCAGGGTTGCGGTGCTCGGTAAGACAGGCAAGAATTTTGCTGCCGGAATGAGCGGCGGCATCGCATATGTTCTGGACGAGGCTAGTGATCTGTACAAGAAGCTGAACAAGGGGATGGTATCCTTTGAAGCTGTTACAGAGAAGTATGATGTCATTGAATTAAAGGAAATGATCACGGAGCATGTAGAATGTACCGGTTCTGCCAAAGGCAGGGAAATCCTTGAGAATTTTGCTTCCTATCTGCCGAAGTTCAAAAAAGTCATACCCCATGATTACAGACGTATGCTGCAGACCATTCTGCTGATGGAGGAAAAGGGTCTCAGCAGTGAACAGGCACAGATCGAAGCATTCTTTGCGAATACAAGAGGATAAAATCGTTACAGGTCATTCCGTGGTATCCCAGCTCTCTTTTACTTGCCTTTCCTTTTATAGATTAGATTGGCCGGCTCTGTGCAAAAGGGAGATAAGATGCAACAGGTTGAGCTGTAACATAAAACAGATATATTTGTTTAGAATGCGATGATTGAGAATAGAAAGGAAAGGAATAAGTATGGGAAAACCAACAGGATTTATGGAATATGAGAGGCTCCAGACCGTAGCCGAACCACCGGGGGACAGAGTACAGCATTTTAATGAATTCCATCAGCCGTTGTCCATGGAGGAGCGCAGATGCCAGGGAGCCCGCTGTATGGAATGCGGAGTACCCTTTTGCCAGTCCGGCATGATGATCGGAGGGATGGCTTCCGGATGCCCGCTTAACAACCTGATTCCCGAGTGGAATGATCTGCTGTACCGGGGGAATTGGAAGATGTCCCTGTCCCGGCTGATAAAAACGAATAATTTTCCGGAGTTTACCGGCAGAGTATGTCCGGCTCCCTGCGAGGCAGCCTGCACCTGCGGCTTAAACGGCGATCCGGTTACGATTAAGGACAATGAATATGCAATCGCAGAATACGGCTATGAAGCAGGCTATATCAAGCAGAGCCCTCCGACGCTGCGAACCGGTAAAAAGGTGGCAGTCATCGGCTCAGGTCCTGCCGGGCTTGCGGCAGCTGACCAGTTAAATAAACGCGGTCATTCGGTCACCGTTTACGAACGCTCCGACCGGGTCGGCGGCTTGATGATGTATGGAATTCCTAATATGAAACTGGAGAAATGGGTCATTGACCGCAGAGTAGAACTGATGAAGGCGGAGGGAGTTACCTTTGTCACCGGTGCAGATGTGGGCGGCAACCAGAAAGCAGGAAAGCTTCTGAAGGAATTTGACCGGGTAATTCTTGCGTGCGGAGCTTCCAATCCCAGAGACATCAAGGTGCCGGGAAGAGAAGCGAAGGGGATCTATTTTGCAGTGGATTATCTCAAATCTGCCACAAAGGACCTGCTGGATGCAGGAACCACGACAGCGGCAGAACTGGAACACTTTACGATTACGGCGAAGGCAAAGAAGGTTATGGTGATCGGCGGAGGAGACACCGGGAATGACTGCGTAGGAACCTCCATAAGGCAGGGAGCGGTTGGGGTACTGCAATTGGAGATGATGCCCAGGCTTCCCGATACAAGGGCAGAAGATAATCCCTGGCCGGAATGGCCCAAGGTTTGTAAGACGGATTATGGTCAGGAGGAAGCAATTACCGCTTTCGGAAGCGATCCCAGAATGTATCAGGCAACGGTAAAGGAATTTTTGATGGATGAACAGGGCAATGTGAACAAAGCGGTGATCGTTCGTCTGGAGAGCAGGCTGGATGAGACGGCAGGGCGTAGAATTATGGCAGTGGTACCTGGCAGTGAGATAACCGTGGAGGTGGATCTGGTATTGATTGCCGCCGGTTTTCTGGGCACTCAATCCTATGTGGCTGAGGCCTTTGGCGTCGAATTGGATCAGCGGACAAATGTAAGGACGGAGACCGGCAGATATCAGACAAATGTGGATAAGGTATTTGTGGCAGGAGATATGCACCGGGGACAGTCCCTGGTGGTATGGGCGATCCGGGAGGGACGAGAGGCAGCGAAGGCAGTCGATGCCAGCCTGATTGGGTATAGTAATTTGGCCTGAAACAGCTTCGGATTTAGCTTCAAGAGTTTTTATTAAGGCTGCTATGTCATTTAAATGGTTTGATTTTGAGGTGCAATAAATATCGAATATAATCAGCAATAAAAACGCATTGAATTTTACAATGCGTTTTTAATTTAGAGCATTCTACAAAAGACATTTTATAATTTTTTGTTGGGCAAAAAGAAATATGGAGTTATAATGATTCAGTACATCGCTCAGGGCGTAATTCACAATGCATAAATAATATATAAATTATTTTAGATAGATATTTTTATAAGAAAATCAAAATTAGGATGGTGTATAATTACAATTTGTTGTATTATTATCAAAGAAACAATGCATAATCTACTCCGGAAAAAGAAGACCGCGGATCTGCTGAATTATTGGGTGTATGCATATATTTCCATCAAGATTTTACTCATTTCGTGATTTGAATCACATTAATTATTTTATTTTTGTGGTATGAATTAGGTGTAAATTGCTATAGGTATCAATTACCAAGGACATAGGAAGAAATTTTATTGCCGCGGAAAAAGCGGTTTAAAGCATGAAAGAGGTATCATACCTCAGTATGAGCAAGACATCATGCTTGGAAAGGATGAATTAACATGACAAGACAGGAATGGTATGATTTTAAGCCTGGCAGTTGGATGACGAATGTCAATGTAAGGAGCTTCATTCAACATAACTATACACCCTACGAGGGAGATGAAAGCTTCTTGGCCGGGCCGACTGCTCGGACAACCCAGCTCTGGGAGCAGGTAATGGAGCTGATGAAGGAAGAGAACGGCAAAGGAATTCTGGAGGCTGAGACAGAAAAGCCGTCCACGATTACAGCCTTTGGTGCCGGTTATTTGGATAAAGAGAAGGAGTTGATTGTTGGCTTTCAGACCGACAAGCCTCTAAAACGTGGTATTATGCCCAACGGAGGAATCAGGGTGGTTAAGAATGCTCTGGAATCCTATGGTTATAAGCTGGATAAGAAAACAGAGGAAATATATTCGGAGAATAGAAAAACCCATAACGACGGGGTATTTGATGCATATACCGATGCCATGAAGAAGGCAAGACATACCGGTATCATTACCGGCCTTCCGGATGCTTACGGAAGAGGAAGAATTATCGGAGATTACCGCAGAGTTGCTCTGTATGGTGTGGATTTCCTCATAGAAGAGAAGAAGGAAGAGAAGAAGCTGCTGGAAATTCCGATTCTGGAATCCCCGGACATCCGCCTGAGGGAGGAAATCAGCGAGCAGATGGATGCATTGAAGCAGCTTAAAGTTATGGCGGCTTCCTATGGATATGATATCAGCCAGCCGGCGAAGAATTCCTTTGAGGCGACTCAGTGGACGTACTTCGCTTATTTGGGCGCAATTAAGGAACAGGACGGCGCAGCCATGAGTCTTGGACGGGTAACGACCTTCCTGGATATCTATTATGAGAGAGATTTGAAGCAGGGCTTGATTACAGAAGAGGAGATTCAGGAATTAATGGACCAGTTTGTGATGAAGCTGAGAATGGTCCGGTTTTTACGAACCCCTTCCTATAATGATTTATTCTCCGGTGACCCTACCTGGGTAACAGAATCCATCGGCGGAATGGGTCTGGACGGACGGACTCTGGTTACCAAGAGCAGCTTCCGTGTGCTTCACACCCTTTATAACCTGGGGCCTGCACCTGAGCCGAATCTTACCGTACTGTGGTCGGTATTCTTACCCGACGCCTTTAAGAAATATTGCGCCAAGGTATCCATCGATACCAGCTCCATCCAGTATGAGAGCGATGACCTCATGCGTGAGGTATGGGGGGATGATTATGGTATTGCCTGCTGTGTATCCGCCATGAGAATCGGTAAGCAGATGCAGTTCTTCGGTGCACGCGCCAACCTTGCTAAGGCTCTGTTATATGCCATCAACGGAGGCAGGGATGAGATCTACGGCGAACAGGTTGGACCGATGTTTGCGCCTGTTACAGGGGATTATTTGAATTACGACGAAGTAATGTCGAAATTTGACCAGACTATGGATTGGTTATCCGAGCTGTACATTAATACACTGAATGTAATCCACTATATGCATGATAAATACAATTATGAGCGTCTCCAGATGGCACTTCATGATATCAAGATTCTTCGTACGGAAGCCTGCGGTATCGCCGGACTCTCCGTTGTTGCCGATTCCTTATCCGCCATCAAATATGCGAAGGTAAAGGTGATCCGCAACGAATCCGGTTTGGCCGTAGATTACGAGATCGAAGGGGAATATCCTGCTTATGGTAACAATGATGACCGCGTGGACCAGATTGCAATTGATATTGTCGAGAAATTTATGAATAAGCTGCGGAAGGTTAAGACCTACCGCGAAGCAAAGCAAACACTTTCGGTATTAACAATTACCTCAAATGTTGTATACGGCAAGAAAACCGGAAGCACTCCGGACGGGCGTAAGGCAGGCGAGCCTTTTGCACCCGGTGCCAATCCTATGCATGGAAGAGATAAGAAGGGTGCCATTGCATCCATGGCTTCTGTAGCCAAGCTTCCTTATAAGCATGCGGAGGACGGAATTTCCTATACCTTCTCCATTGTTCCGAAGGCCTTGGGTAAGACTCAGAATGAGCGTAACAGTAATCTGAGCGATTTACTGGATGGCTACTTCCATAGCAGGGGTCACCATATCAATGTTAATGTGTTTGACCGTGAGACTTTGCTGGATGCCATGGAGCATCCGGAAAAGTACCCGCAGCTGACCATTCGTGTATCCGGATATGCGGTAAACTTTATTAAGCTGAGCCGTGAACAGCAGTTGGATGTAATTAACCGTACCTTCCACGAACGTTAAAAATTGAAATCAAAGGGAAGAAGAACTCATGATCTGTGGATCTGTAAGAAGGGCTTCTTCCTTCTTTCAGTAAATAGCCGGAGAAAGGAGTGCAGTTAGATGAGTGTATTAGGAAGAATACATTCCTTAGAGAGTTTTGGTACAGTTGACGGCCCCGGGATCAGATTTGTTGTATTCCTGCAAGGATGCCCCCTGCGCTGCCGGTTCTGTCATAACCCGGATACCTGGGATGTGCATAAAGGAACGGAGTATTCGCCGGAGCAGCTGTATGAGGAGATTATTAAATATAAATCATATATGGATTTCTCCAAAGGCGGGGTGACCTTTACGGGAGGAGAACCTTTGCTTCAGGCCCAGTACGTATTGGAGGTATGCAAGAAGCTGAAGGCGCAAGGCATTTCCGTCGCCATTGATACCTCCGGCTTTGTGTGGAACGATACCGTAAAGGAAGTCCTGGAGTATACCGATCTGGTGCTGCTGGATATTAAGAATTACGATCCCATTGTATACAAGGAGGTAACCGGAGTGTCCCTGGATCCTACTCTGCGCATGCTGGATTACCTTAGAGACAGGGGGATTGATACCTGGATCAGATATGTGGTTGTCCCGGGATTAACCGATAATCTGGACAGCGTACGAAGCTTGTCCAGGCATCTGGACGGGTATCCAAATGTATCAAAGATTGAGTTGCTGCCTTTTCACAAGATGGGTGAATATAAATGGAAGGAGCTCGGCTTGACATATACATTGGCCGATACCAGAGAGCCGGAGAAGGAACTCCTTCGAGAAGTCAAGGAGATATTATCGGAGAATGGGAAAAAGGTGTCTGCCGGTGTATAACCGGCGGAGGAAGGGTGATCAGTAAGAAACATTTAGACGGTGGTAGCAAGGCCGCTGCTTCTGGAAAAGAGGAGCCCTGGGAAGAAGGACAAAGGATACAGATGTGAATATCGTAAGTAATCTAAGAACCGCAAGAAGCACGGATGTGTGAACCTGGCGGTTCTTTTTTTGATATATCTATTATGAATGCATATTTCTGGTGGGGAACTGTTTATAGAACTACACATTAGATGATTTATTTGTTACTGTAAATAATTAAAATGTTTCAGAAACAAATAAGTAAAATCTTTCATTGATTTTAAAATATATGTTGACATTATTCTGATAAATCACTATAATGAAGGTGTGAATTGTTAATAATGTATAAATAAATTATTGTGAGTTTAATACTATTGATAAAAACGACATAAAATCATATGAAAATGTTTCAGAAACAAAATATTTAAAAGTAATATGTTTTGATTTTTCATAAAACCAATTGGATTCATGCGATTGATTAATGCTGGGATATCAGATATTACAAATTTAAAGATAGGGAATGAAGAAAAGTATGAAAATTACGGTTAGAAAAATAGCTAGTGCTGCCGGAGTATCACCGGCAACTGTATCCAGATATATAAATGGTACAGAGATATTATCAAAGAACACAATTGATAAAATAGAACAAGTTATGCTTGAGATGAATTATAAACCCAAAAAAGTCAAACGGAATGAAGGAAATCAGATTGGGGTGCTGCTGCCGCACTTAAGATATGGGTTTTATTATGATGCCTTCAGAGAATTGATGGAACAGGCGAATAATCTTCAATACAATCTTGTTTTGATGTCTGCAAATGAGGCCGGAAGTTATAACTATAAGAAAATCATTGATAAAAATGATTTAAAAGGAGTTATCTATTTTGAAGAAGAAATTGATGCTGACATTATAGATTATATTACTGGAAAAGGAATAAAAACTGTAATGTGTGGCGGTGCTGCGCTGGAACATAAATCAGATATGGTACATGTAAATGATATGGCTGCGGCATATGAGGGAACAAAATACTTAATCCGGTTAGGGCATAAGGATATTGTTTTTATTTCTGATAATATTCAGAAAATAAGTGCGGGATTCCAAAGAATAACAGGCAGCAGAAGGGCTATGGAGGAATCCAATTTACAGTTTAAAGAAGAAGCCATCAGCTATGGATCGGTGACTTATGAAGCAGGATATGAAGCAATGAGTAAATTTATAGATAGCGGAATAAGGTTCACAGCGGTATTTGCATATAGTGATGAACTCGCATTAGGTGCAATGTCCTGTTTGTATGATGCGGGAATCTCGGTTCCTGATGATGTTTCTGTTCTGGGCTTTGATGACCTGCAGATTGCAGCCAGGGTCAGACCTGCATTAACCACGATACATCAGCCGATTAAGAGTTTTATAGAAAAGACTCTTGAGGTCTTTTCACAGGAAAAAAATGAATATAGTGCAGAAATTTTACTTCCGTTTCATGTTGTAGAAAGAGGAAGTTGCAAAAGAATAGATAGTGAAGCAATACCGAAACAATAGAAGCGGATAAATTAATTGTGCAATTGCATATCGGATACGTGAATGGGGGGATGCTTTGACCTTAATACCTATGGAATTTTGTAATGCTGCAATAATACACATTTATGAAAGGATGGAAGAAGTTATGAAAAAAATTATGCTTTTTGTAGTATTATGTTCGATGATGGTTGGGCTGATGGCCTGCAGCCAGAAAGACACGAACGTAGCACCGAAGGAAACAGAAACATCAAAGACAGAAACAGAAACAGCAAAGACAGAAGAACCGGTGAAAATCAGCCTGATGTTATGGGACGAGGCACAGTCTCCGGTAATTCAAGAATCCATTGATAAGTTTAATCAGGAGAATAAAGGCAAAATTGAAGCCAGTATTGAGCTGGTGCCTTGGGATACCTACTGGACTAAGCTGGATGCGTCTATGGCATCAAATGAAACAGCAGATGTTGTTTGGATGAACGTATATCTGCCTAAATATGTAAAGGCAGAACTTGTGAAACCGCTGGATGATTACATAAAAAATGATAATGTGGATATGAGCCAATATGTTGAAGGACGTGTATCTGCATTTAATGTAAACAATCAACAATATGCATTGCCCAAGGGTCTTGATTCGGTTTTTGTCGCATATAACAAAGAAATTTTTGACAAGTATGGTGTAGGATATCCAAAAGAGAACTGGACTTGGGAGGATATGCGCAGCATATCAGGTGAGCTGAGGGATAAAATCAGCGAGGCAAAAGGAAGTGAATATCCGATTGTCATGGAATTAGACGGCCAGCCCTCCTGGATAAACTTTGTATATCAAAATGGAGGAAATTATATCAGTGCTGACGGGAAGACTACCGGTATGGGAGATGAAAAGTCCGTAGGCGCTATTCAAAACATGATAGACCTGATGAATGATAATCTTCTGGCTCCTTATACAGTACTTTCAGAAACAAAGGGTACGGATTTATTCCTTTCAGGCCAGGGTGCTATTGTATTTATCGGTTCCTGGAAAGCATCTGTTTTAGAAAATTCTACATTAGCACAGGCAGGTAATATTGGATTAGTTCAGATGCCATCCTTAAACGGCAGTAACATATCCACGATGGGCGGACTTGGCTACTGTCTGACGTCAGCAAGTAAGCATCCGGAGGAAGCATGGAAACTGATTCAATACATCACATCCTATGAATCCTTAAATAATGAAGCGGTAAACAGTATTGATATTCCCGCACTAAAGGAAGCTCAGGGAGGATATCTTGAAAACTTTAAAAATATTAATGCAGAGGTCATTATCAATGCTTCGTTGACCGGTTTTCCTTATCCAAGCAATGGTGATTTTAGCTGGACCTCCTATGTAGATGATGCAGTTCAGCAAGCGCTTGCCCAGGAGCGTCCGGCAAAAGAAGCATTAGAAAATGGTGCAGCTGCGGCACAGAAGATTCTGGATGATTTATATAAGTAACATTTAATTACATAAAACAAAACAGATTAATCCTTTAATAATTTGCAGAAAGATATAAAACTGCTTCCTTGTATTCTTAAATGAAGAAAATGAAGCAGTTTTATTAATAAAAAGAGGTGTTATTTGTAAGTATGAAGATTAAGAAGTATTCCTTAAGAAAGAGAAGGGAAGCAATTGCAGGATACCTGTTTATAGCGCCGCTGGTAATCGGTTTGATCATATTCTATGTAGTTGCATTTTTCCAGAATATATATTACAGCTTTTGCAAGGTTGGAGCCTTCACCAGTCCGAAGTTCATCGGATTCGATAATTATATCAGTGCCTTTACTGATCCGAAATTCTTTACAGCATTAAAAAACACTTTATTCTATACATTTTTTGGAGTGATCTTTGTAGTCATATTATCTTTAGTAATTGCTAATTTTCTAAATAAAAAAGTAAAAGGAAGCACAATTTACCGTATTTGTATTTTTGTGCCTGCGGTAACTATGCCGGCTGCGATAGGCATTCTGTGGAGGTGGCTGCTAAATTATAAATATGGAATTGTTAATTACATTTTTGAGAAAATGGGCTTGCAGTCTATTTCGTGGTTAAGTGATGAGAAAATGGTAAAATGGGCAATTCTTATTGCACTCGTCTGGTCAATGGTAAGCTACTATGTGATTATAATGCTGGCCGGAATGCAGTCAATTGATCCTTCTTACTATGAAGCGGCAAAGGTAGACGGTGCCGGAGCAAGTAAAGTATTTTTCAAGATTACAATTCCGCTAATGACACCAATAATTTTCTTTTCAACGATAATGACAATGATTGGTATTCTGCAGATTTTTGATTTTATTTATTTGATGATACAAAGAAATTCAGCTTCGTATAAATACGCCATGAGCATGGTTTCCTATTTTTACGAGCTGGCATTTGTGAAAGATCTAAGGGGATATGCATCGGCAATTTCAATTATTTTATGTATTATAATCCTGATGATAACGGCGATACAGATGTTTTTGCAAAAATATTGGGTGAATTATGATGATTAATCCATTATTTGAATGTTTACAAATCGATACTAGGTTTTGTGATACATTGAAAGCGGAATGAGGATAGCGCGAGATAAGCATTCGTACAGCAAGCTTACTTGCGAATCCCGATTGGAGCAGCAAGATCATGAACACGTTTAACGTTGATGATATAATATTGATAGGAGAAATACCATAATATGAAGATTAACAGGTTTAATAAAAGAAATTTACCGATCCATATTATTTTGATTATATTTTCTATTATCATGTTTTTCCCGTTTATCTGGATGTTCTTAACCTCCATTAAGACTTATGAGGAAACAATACGCATTCCTCTCCAGATATTGCCGAAAGAAATACAATGGATCAATTACAGAATTATATATGATAAGTTTCCGTTTATTCAATTATATTTTAATACAATAATTGTGACTTTATTTACAGTGGCAGGGCAGCTATTTGTTGCATCCTTAGCGGCTTATGCATTTGCCAGACTGAATTTTCCCGGGAAAAATGTGATTTTTTTGCTAATGCTGTGTTTGCTGATGGTTCCGGGACAAATTTTTATTGTTCCGCGTTTTCGCTTGATGGCAGATCTTAGAATTACGAATACCTTGACAGCCTTGGTTTTACCTAACATATTTAGTGTTTTTGGCGTGTTCATGCTGCGTCAGTTTTTTTCAACGATTCCGAAGGAACTGGATGAAGCATCCTTTCTGGATGGATGCGGCTTCTTTCAGATTTATCTGAAGATATTGTTGCCCCTGATTAAACCGGGATTGGTTTCCTTGGGAGTGCTGACCATGTTAAGCTCGTGGAAGGAACTTATGTGGCCGATTATTGTAAACCGTACTATGGATAAAATGACTCTTTCTGCGGGTCTTTCTATGCTGATCGGAGAACACACGACCTATTATGAACAGGTTATGGCCGGCGGTGTTATAACGGTACTCCCTATGATAATAATATTTGCCATTTTTCAGAAGCAATTTGTTGCCAGTATTGCCAGAGCCGGATTGAAAGGCTGATGAGTTAATTTCTGGTGAATGATAGTTACAGTTCAGCCTGTGCTGGGAGGAGGGCATGATACCCCCTCACACACAGGACGGAAGACACATGACTGGATTTGTATGCCACATCCGTACAAGTCTGTTCGTCTGTGACATACAAATCCAATCACATGTCTTCCATACAGTGCATTACGGGGGT
>JAEZFH010000339.1 GCA_023437885.1 Bacillota bacterium
CGATCCGTCCGTCGTAACCGTTTCCGAGAACGGAAAGCTGACAGCGAAGCAGGAGGGCGTTGCAACAATCACCGCTTCTGTTGACGGAAAAGAATTATCCAGCAAGGTATCCGTAATCGGCATCACCCCCTCTTCTGTGGTACTTGAGCTGGGCGGCTGGTCCGGCTTCATCAAAACCCTGAAGATTGAGAATGCTTCCGGCAAAATCACCTGGTCCACCAGCAATAAATCCATTGCCACCGTGTCCTCGGATGGTATTGTAAAAGCCCAGAGTCCAGGTACGGCTACTATTACCGCTGCGGTAAATGGGAAGAAGCTGACCAGTACGGTTAAGGTTATCCAGGCAAGTGATAAGGAATTCATCCTTCGAATGGGAAAAACCAAGGTTCTTAAAATATTAGGTACCAACAATACGGTAACCTGGGATTCAAATAAGAAAACCGTTGCCACCGTATCCGCAGATGGTACCGTAACCCCTGTATCCGAGGGAAATGCATTGATATTTGGCTTTGTAGACGGCAGAAGGGTTATTTTTGACGTCACTGTTGCTGATTAATCCGTAAGGTACACCGTTTTTTATATTAACGAAAGACGACTTATATTATTTACAATGTTCATAATAAAAGAGTAAAGATAACAATAGGTATATTACGTACCTCTTAATTAAAACAACCTTCCACGTGAGTATAGATATGAATTTTCTCACATGGAAGGTTGTTTTTATATGCATCTGCTTACCAGGATAAGATATTGAATAGAATATTGGATATTGTAAAAATTGGTAATTCATTATATCATGAACATAAACCGTGTTCATGCTTTCATGTCAATTACTATCTATTCGTTACTGTAAAAGAATAGAAGCTGTCCTAAGCCTTTAAAAGGAGAAGCACATTGGATGATAATTCACAATTCAAGGTAAAAAGAATAATATGGTTATCACTGTTTCTCATTTTATTTTTTGTGGCAGCATATAACTTGAATAATCTGTGGATGCTAGTGTTTCTCTCAGGCTTGCTTGTATTTTCTTTCACAATTCGTAATATTATTATATATCCCTCAAAGGAAAATACCGGTGCTGACAAATTGATAAGATACATAGAAGTGTTCTTAGTAATGTTGATCAATTATTTTGACAGTAGTGATAATTCTCAGGCATACTATTATGTACTTATTGCAGATGCATCTCTCGATTATTCCTATTTATTCGGAGGCGGAATTACTGTATTTTGTTTTCTCTTCAGCTTAATAAACCAACATCGTAAAATCAATGCTTTTTCTAATTACAGCTCTATACCAGGCGCGATACTCAATGCGCTTATGTTCTTTGTATTTTATGGGATAATTTGCTTTGCAAAATATGAGATGGATCAGCGTAAGATGGTAAGTAAGATGATGTATGAATTGAAAAAGACGACGAAGCAATTAGAAGATACCTATATAAAATTGCGCGACAACACAAGAGAGATTGAGGAGATGACCATTCTAAAGGAAAGAAACAGGATTGCAAGGGAGATACATGACACTATGGGACATACCCTGACCTCTGTACTCATTGAACTTGAAGCTGGTGAGAGGCTGTTAGAGTTGGATCCGGAAATTACTGCTCAGAAAATCCGCCTTGCAAAAGGACAAGTTAGAAAGGGATTAAACGATATAAGAGAATCTGTTGGGATTCTTAATCAAGGAAAAGAACTTCTTGGCTTTGTTCCGTCTATGGAATTACTGTTGAAAGAGACGGCTTCACATGGAGATATTTATGTGAAATTTGATATCTCTGAACTCCCGCCATTGACAGAAATGCAGGAAAATGCTTTGTACCGTGCTCTGCAGGAGGGTCTGACCAACGGAATAAAGCATGGTAAAAGTACGGCTTTCGTCTTTATCTTGAACTATAAAAATGGAACGATAGACTTTCAGCTTCAGGATAACGGTATCGGCTGCGATAACATTGTATTCGGGTTTGGATTGGCTGCAATGGAGCAGCGAATTCGCGGAATCGGAGGTACTTTAAATATTAGTTCCACATATGGAGAAGGATGCACCATACATATAAACATTTCGGTCAATAAGGGAGGTGTCGGATGAAAATCAAAATATTGATTGCAGATGATCAGGCATTAATACGGGATGGATTAAAAACACTGCTTGATCTGGAAGAGGATTTTGAGGTGATTGGAACCGCTGTGAATGTTTTCGAAGCTCTTGATGCTGTTAAGAAGTTGAGACCTGATATTTTACTGTTAGATATCCGGATGCCTGGAATGGGAGGGGTTGAATGCGTACGGGAAATGAAACGTATAAACTCTTCCACCAAAGTTATCATGCTTACCACCTTTAATGATGATGAATATATTATCAATGCAATAGCGGCTGGAGCATGCGGGTATCTGTTAAAGGATCTTGAAGTTTCAGAGCTTATCGAAGCAATTCATGATGCAATCGCAGACAAGATGATTCTGCCTCCGAAGGTGGCATCAAAACTGGTAGATGGCCTTTCGAAATTGACGGCTGAGAAAAATGAATGTCTTTCGATAAGACAACTGGGCTTTTCTGACCGGGAGAAAGAAATAGCCAAAATGCTGGTACAAGGGTTTAGCAACAGGCAAATGTCAACCGTGCTTTATATTTCTGAAGGAACGTTACGCAACTATATCAGCAGTATTTATTCAAAAATAGGGATTAGTGATAGGACACAGGCGGTTCTTTATCTAAGAGAAAGGATTACTTTATGAATCCAATCATAGCGTTCAAGTATCATAGAAAAAACCAGAGAAAATTTTTGTTTCTCTTCCTCCCAATACTATTAGGGGTAGTTATCATCTATATTTTACAGATGTTGATTACATCTCAATATCAGATTATTTACAGAACTTATGTAGAGCCTCAAAAATACTATTCAAGCATTGCAGCCAGAACCAAAGTGATTGATCAGGAGATCTTAAATGATTTATTCCTACACAAATCAGATTATGAAAAGGTGATGCCCTGGGTATCCCATTATACCTATATTGATACCGTGATTAATAATCGAGTAGGCAGTAAGGTCTATACAATAAAGCAGGAGGATATGGATTGGCTGATTAAAAAATTAAATTTAAGAATAAAGGAAGGAAGGTTACCAAAGGCGGGTTCGAATGAAATTATACTGCATTCGGTCGTTGCTAAAAATAAGAAACTGAGAATCGGTGACTCGATTGGCGGCAGTATTCAGAAGAATGAAGCTTTGGAAGGGGAAAAAGTAATTGTTGGGCTATTGGAGGGGGAAAGCGTTGTATCCTTTGATTCTCTTGAGAATTGGATGAACAGGAATCAGGTGTTGTCCGATGACTACAGTACAGGTACCTTAATTATTCCCTTGGAAGAGAAAAAAGAGGATGTCAATTATTTCATAAATCATATTGATAATCAAGGATTGGATATAAGGACTTATGATTCTGTGCTACTTCAAAATGAAATTGACAGGAAGGGAATCAATACAGTACTTACCCTCATCAATATAATGCTTGTCGTAATCGTTACCATATGTACAGGCTTTATCAGTTACATAAATATGCTGCAGAGGCGGAGTGAATTTGGAATATTAAACGCAATTGGATATTCGACAAATCAATTAATCAACAGAAGCTTCAATGAAATTTTTTGGCTGAATATGGCGGGGTTTCTTCTTGGGGTTCTCGTATCCGTTTTTGTCGGATTCCTTCTAAACCTTTTTGTATATACTCCAAAAAGGATTCCTCTTATGCTTGTTAAAACAGATTATTTGATTGAAACTGCCTGTATCCCTCTATTTGCTTGTATATTTGCCCTGCTTTCTTTATGGAAAATAATAAAAATTCTAGATCCGGTAGAAGTTATAGAAGGGATGCATTAAATTATGCAGATATCAGGAAAACAGATTAATTTAATCTATGATATAAACAAGGCGGAGTGTACCTATGCCTTCAGGGATATGGATATATCCTTAAATCCTCGCGAATTCGTTGGAATCAAGGGGCTCTCCGGATGCGGCAAAAGCTCGTTATTATATGTATTATCCGGAATGAGGAAGCCCACATCGGGAGCTGTATATTATAATGATGTGG
>JAEZFH010000454.1 GCA_023437885.1 Bacillota bacterium
ACTGATCATAACGGCGGCAACCGAGGAATCAACTCCGCCGGAGAGAGCGCATAGAACCTTTTTATCACCGATTTTGGCTCTTAAGGATTGAACCATCTCCTCGGCAAAGGAGGACATTACCCAATCTCCGGAGCAGCGGCAGATACGGTACAGGAAATTGTGCAGCATCCTGGTTCCTTCCTGGGTATGGACAACC
The DNA here is from genome assembly GCA_023437885.1 of Bacillota bacterium. Lineage (GTDB taxonomy): Bacteria > Bacillota > Clostridia > Lachnospirales > Lachnospiraceae > Mobilitalea. The sequence continues at coordinate 197 of JAEZFH010000454.1, forward strand.
TCAGGGTGGAATTGTACGCCGTACAGGCCTCTTGCAGTATCTTCGATCGCGGCGATCGGACAGGAAGAGGACCGGGCTGTCACCTCAAAGCCTGAGGCGGGTTCTGCAATATAATCGGTATGGCTCATCCAACAGATGGTATCAGCGGATACTTCCTGAAATAATTGGGAGGTTGTAGTTACATTGATTTCAGTCTTTCCATATTCGCGAACGGGAGCCTTGGACACCTTGCCTCCGAGTAGATGGGTCATGAGCTGGCAGCCATAGCAGATTCCCAATACCGGTATTCCCAAAGAGAAAATTTCCGGATCGCAGGAGGGGGCATCTGCTGCATAGACGCTTGCCGGGCCGCCGGTAAATATAATACCCTTCGGAGCGATTTCTTTAATCCGCTCCAGGCTGACATTATGCGGAAGGACTTCACAATATACATTACATTCTCTGACTCTTCGGGCTATTAACTGGTTATACTGGCCGCCAAAGTCAAGCACAATAACTATTTCTTTTTCCACTGGTTTACCTCCTATAAATCCGTTTCAATTAGTTCATAACTCTACTTATAAAAAATGTAGCTCCATAATACAACATTTTTTATAAATATGCTAGTCCAAATAAATATTTTATCCGACGTATCGAATGGTGCGGATCAGTAGAAGAGGAAATGTCGAATGGAATAATATGGAAGAGGTTGAAAAAGATCTGAATATCTTGCTTTGAGTACATATTAACGGATAAAATGAAAAAATTAGGAAGAAAATCCTATTTATTGAAATAATTAACTATTTACAATCATACAACATCATGGTATTATTTACCTAATATTACAATATATGGTGTTCGCATTGCATTACATGTATACATAGGGGGTAGTTGCATGAGGGGGAGCAGAGGACAGGAGCGATTGGAGGGTGTTCCTGAGGTCGATTATAACGAAGGCTGCCGGTATTTTCTTGGGAATATGGAAAATTATTACCAGGCACTCCTTGCTATTTTAAAAAGCATCAAGTCCAAGCTGCCGATAATCCAATCAATGATGATTACCAAAGAATACGAAGGGCTCCGCTCCATCGTCCGGTTTCTTCAGAAGATGTTTGTCAACATCGGAGCAAATAGCCTGGCAGAGGCCTCCTATCAGCTGGAAAGCTCCCTGCTGAATGGTGAGATTGGATTAGAGCCGAAGCTTCTTGAGGAATATACAGAAAAACTGATTACCTTCTCGATGCATCTGGAACAGATGTTTCAGAAGGTGGAGATACGAAAGGTCATGGATAAAGAGACGGATTCCCCTGCTTTTTTTCGCCATGATTTTACCAAGACAAAGGAATGCATTAAAAGGACCTCAGATCTTTTAGATCGGAGGATTATCTCATAGGCGGGGTCATTCCGGACCGGTTTACTCTTAATATTATATAGGAATGCATAAAATTACATAACTGATTCGATGTAAATAATTTATAATGTGAATTATGTTACAAAGTAAATTACTTTACATTTTCCCCCACGGCCCTGTTTTCGCTGACAAGAACAGGGCCTTTTTGTTCGCTTATACACCGGGCTGTTTTCGGAGAGGGAAGCGGCATCGGAGTAACCGCGGATTTCAAAAATATGGTATTGCAAAACCCCGGGGATTCGATTATATTGATAGAAGTATAATGATAAAATGTCAGGATTACGATGGAGGGCAGCTCATTGTTAGATCTATTGAAAAAAGAAGTTTATGATGCCAATATGGAATTACAGCAAAAAGGCATGGTAATCTACACCTGGGGAAATGTAAGTGGTATTGACCGGGAGAAGCAGCTGGTAGTAATCAAGCCCAGCGGAGTGGATTATGATGAAATGAAGCCGGAGGATATGGTCGTGGTTGACCTGGAAGGAAATGTGGTGGAAGGCCGTTATAAGCCCTCCTCGGATACGGCTACCCATCTGGTATTATATAAGGAGTATCCGGCAATCGGCGGTGTGGTACATACCCATTCCATCTGGGCTGTAACCTTTGCACAGGCTGGATTGGCAATTCCCGCCTTTGGAACCACCCATGCGGATTATTTCTACGGGGACATCCCCTGTACCAGGGAATTAACGCAGCAGGAAATCGAGGAAGCCTACGAATGGAACACCGGCAAGGTAATTGTCGAAACTATCGGTGCCAACGATCCTATGGCAATTCCGGGAATCCTTGTTAAGAACCATGGCCCTTTTGCCTGGGGTAAGACACCGGCAGGCTCCGTATATAATACGGTGGTCATGGATAAGGTGGCAGAGATGGCATATAAGACCATGACGCTGAATCCAAGAGTTCCAAGAGTATCCCAGTACCTGCTGGATAAGCATTACTTCAGGAAACACGGTGCCAACGCTTATTACGGGCAGGGCTTCCAGGACCACTAAAATTAGCATCCGTGATGGCTTCACAGCATACGGCTATTATAAAATAAAAATAATAAAGAAGGTGTATTTAGACGACACCTTCTTTCAGGCTGTCGATATTCTGTATATTGATGGCTTTTTTAGATTAGCCATGCTATAATCAGATAAATATTTGTCGGATAATGGAAAGAGAGGAGAATTTATATTAGGTTAGGTATGGGAGGTAACTATGGAAGTAGGAGATAAAATATCATTTGGCAGTTACGATTGGCGAGTGCTTGACATACAAAACAATACAGCTTTGATTATCACCGAATATATTATTGAACAGCGTTCTTACCATGATGCCTATAAAGATATAACATGGGCTGACTGCTCGCTAAGAAAATATCTTAACGGTGAGTTCTATGACAAATTCAACGCAACGGATAAGTCAAGAATAATTCCGGTGTTAAATAAAAATCCTGACAATCAGTGGTATGGTTCAGAAGGCGGAGCAGATACGAGGGACAGCATATTTTTATTAAGCATTGAGGAAGTAGTGTGCCAATATTTCGGTGATAGCAGTTCAAAACTGCTAAACCCAGGAAAAAATCAAAGATATTGGTTTGAAAGAAAAGATGAAAACAACAGTAAGCGAATAGCAAGACTTGAGGCTAAGAAAGAATGGCATTGGTGGTGGTGGCTTCGGTCGCCCGGCCGCGTT
>JAEZFH010000496.1 GCA_023437885.1 Bacillota bacterium
TTTCTGGGTGTATATTATCCCGGCAATGTTCATTTATTATGACATTATTATATTGATGATATTTTTCAAACAGGTTCCGGATTCTTTGGAAGAATCGGCAAGGATAGACGGGGCGGGTGTATGGAGAGTGTTTGGAGCAATCATATTGCCTCTGTCCAAGCCGGCGCTGGCAACGATAGCCTTGTATCATGGTGTCTCACAATGGAACGATTTTATGACTACAAAACTATACATAACAAATAAGGCGCTATATCCGCTTATGATGAAGCTGTATGAAATAATTGTGCAGCAGCAGCTGGCTACGATGGCAAATAACACCAGCTATGTTGTTACTACCTCGACAAAGGGAATACAGCTGGCTACAATCGTAGTAACCACACTGCCGATTGTAATTATATATCCAATGCTCCAAAAGCACTTTGTTACTGGAATGATGCTGGGAGCTGTAAAAGAATAAAGGGAGGAAATATTTTATGAAAAAAGGGTTAAAGAAAGTCACAGCAGCGATGTTGGCGTTGGCCTTAGTGCTGTCTATGGTGATGTCAGGCTGCAGCAATAGCAAGGAAGCAGAAAATGCAAATAGTACCAATGCTTCCTCCGCCAAAACGGGAGCAGGTACAGGTGCGGATACTACAGCCGCAGAGGTTACGGGAGGAAGGTATGTTGTTGATCCGAATACTCCTGCATGGAAGCTGGATACCAAGGAAAATAATAAACTGACCTGGTATGTGAATGCCGACTGGTGGAACACAGAATGGGGCAACGACACGGTTACCAGGAGAATTAAAGAGGATTTAAAACTGGACATTGAGTTTATCACCGGCGATGATACGAAGCTGAATACACTGTTTGCCAGCGATGAGCTGCCGGATATCATAACCGTGTTTGACTCCAGCTCAACAGTGGCAAAGACGGCCGACCAGTGGGCGATTCCTCTGACAGAACTGGCTGATAAGTATGATCCTTACTTTTATCAGGTAGCCAAGGAGGATACATTAAACTGGTATAAGCTTGAGGATGGTAAGACTTACGGATATCCGGATTATTCAAACAGCCAGTTTGATTATGATAATGGCAATATCCAGGCAGCCACCGCGTTTGCTATCCGCAAGGATGTTTATGAAGCGTTGGGACAGCCAAAGATGGGGACTCCGGAGGAATTCATAAATACGCTGGCTCTGATTAAGGAGAAATATCCGGACTTAGTTCCGTTTGGCTTTAATGACATGACAAACGGTACCGGTTCGCTGGGATATGATTTTGAGAATTTTATTGGAGTTCCGATAGAGAATGAAGACGGTTCCTGGTATGACAGGGATATGGACCCGGATTACCTGGCCTGGATTAAGACCTTTAACCATGCTTACCGGCAGGGACTGATCAGTGATGACAGATTTGCAGACGATTATACTACACATGAAGAAAAAGTGAAGAGCGGCCAATATGCTACCATTATGATCGGTGGTACACCCCAGCGCTCCGGTGCACTGCAGGTTTGGATGAATACGAAGCCGGAAGCTGCTTATATTGCCATTGACGGACCCCAGAGCACAGCTGGGCATGCTCCAACGCTGGCACAGGCCGGAATCTCCGGCTGGGCTGTTAACTATATTACGAAGGATTGCAAGGATACCATCAAGGCTGTCGAGCTGTTCACATATCTTTTATCCGATGACGCAGGGATTCTGACGACCTTTGGTGTGGAAGGCGAAACATATCAGGTAAATGCTGAGGGCAAGTATGAGCTTTTGCAGGAAGTGAAGGAAATGCAGCAGAGCGATAATGATAAATATAAGAAGGTATACCGTCTGGGTGAGTTCTGTCTGTTTGGCCATGACCGTTATAAAGCGTTCGGAACGGATCAGATAGAATCCATTCAGCAAATGCAGGAATGGGGAACCGGTAAGCTGAAGACATTGTTTGTTATCGAGAATATCGACCCGGACGCGGGTACCTTGGAAGCAAGAAATCTGAGTGCGATCCAGACTAATTGGAATACCACCTTGGTCAGTCTGATTCGTGCCAAGGATGACGCCGCCTTTGATCAGCTTTTAAGCGATTTCAGAAAATTCAGGGAAGACAATGGCTGGGACGGCATTGTAAAGGCCAGAAATGAAAAAATGGCGAAGAACAGAGAAAAGCTTGGCCTAAAGTAAAGAATTTTGATAAGCCTGCTGAATAAGCATGGGAAATGGAGCTTTAGCAAATGCAAAATCAAGATAAAAAAGGAATTACCCCTGCGGATTTCCTTCAAACGCAAGGCAGCAGGTTAGTAACCCGTTCCGGGGAGAAGGTACTGCTCCGGGGAATCAACCTTGGGGGATGGCTGCTTCAGGAAGCCTGGATGTGTCCGGTTGACAAAGAGGACAGAGGCTGGGGAGAGTGGGATACGCTGAATGCATTTCGAAAAAGGGGCTTTACCATGGAACAGATTCGAACTCTCGTGGGAGTTTATGAGGACCACTGGATTACTGCCAAGGACTTGGATAACATCTGCGGGATAGGTATGAATTGTGTTCGTGTACCCTTTTGGTATGGCAACTTTCAAGAGGATGATCAGGGAAGGTATTATTCGGAAGACAACCTGGATAATAATCCGGGCTTCCAAAGGCTCGACTGGGTGATAGAGGAATGCGGCAAACGAGGCATCTATGTGATCCTTGACCTGCATGGAGCTCCGGGCTTCCAAAGCAATGACCACTGCTGCGGCAAATCACACAGCAGCCGGCTTTTTATGGACAACGAAGAGGGAAAGCGTTATCGTGAAATGACGGTAGAGCTTTGGCTGCGGATCGCCCGCCGCTATCAGGAGCATCCCGCGGTTGCAGCTTATGATCTGTTGAATGAGCCGATGAACGGGTTTGATGAAACAGAGAAAAAGGATCCGGTTTTGTGGGAGTTCTATGACGTGCTTTACAAAGCGATCCGTGAGGTCGATCCGCATCATATTCTGTCAATGGAAGGGATCTGGGAAATGAGTAATCTTCCGGACCCGGCTGCCTATGGATGGCAGAATGTACTGTATCAGACCCATAATTATAATTGGAAGAAACCAGAGATCGATCAAAAGCTATTGGACATTGCTGAACGAGTCGATTGGAGGGTTCCGGTGTATGTGGGAGAATTTCAAAGCTATGGAATTTGGGAGTATGCATTGGAGGCTTATAATGAGGCGGAGGTCAGTTGGACTGTTTGGACCTATAAAGGAGTAAAAAGTACCTACGAGGGTTGGTTTATCTATCGGAATTTGAATGCGCCGCTGGTGAATCCGGAAAAGGACAGCTATCAGGAAATTCTTGAAAAGTGGAGCATGATAGCCACCGATGCCGAAGGCTTTACGAAGGATGAGGCCTTATATGAGGTACTAAAGAGATACGCTTAATTAATTAAATTTTACGGATACCACTCTCTGTTCTTATTAATAATCGGAGAGTGGTATTCTTTTTCGCATCTAATCAGGGAAACGAATAAAGAATGGTGAGAGGTGAAATAGCTGAAAGAATGGCAGTTTCCGAAGAACAATACATGATTACTTATATATTGTATTGGATATGATTGAAGGCTTGGTATAGACCAGGCGAGTGCGGAGGTATATAATAGGCATATCGGTGCGGCTGCTTTGTAATGTCTGTCAATAAGATGGCTGGGCCAAAAGTTTTATGAGTAAATACTGGTTTATGTGAAAATCTAATAAATAAATATAAGAAACGGAGTGCGCACCGTGGAGCAGGAAATTGAAGAAGTAAATAAGATTATTCATATCAAATGTACGGAAAAAGAAAAGGAAAAAATTGAATCTGAACTAACGATGTATCTTTATGATTATACCTTTCATTTTATTATTGAGGAAGAGACCGTGGATCAGTAAGGTCCGGGAAGGAGGCAGCATGCAGGGATATAATTGCATTATGGTATATAACCAAGATGCAGAAAAGCTTTTGTTCTGCAAGAGAACAAAAGAGCCTTATCAGGGATTATATAACCTGGTGGGCGGAAAGATTGAAGAAGGAGAAAACGGATTTGCTTCCGCTTACCGTGAGCTCGAGGAGGAGACAGGAATAGGGCGCCGGGATATCGAGCTGCACCATATGATGGATTTCACCTATTATAACCAGGATTGTTATGTAGAGGTATATGCAGGAACCTTAAAGGGTGATATTGTATTGTATGAAGAAGCACATCCGCTGCTATGGCTGGATTTGACGGAAGATTTTTTTAATACCTCCAGATTTGCCGGAGAGGGCAATATCGGTCACATGGTGGAGCAGGTAAAATATTACGGGTTTGGGGCTTTGCAGTGTTAACTATCACATTTCCTGTCACACCATGCACTTAGAAAGCATCGTTCACAGTAGCATTTTCTTGCGGTGCAGATGCTCCTTCCATGATAGATCAGCTGAAAATTAATCCGGTTCCAGTGTTCCTTCGGCAAAACCTTCATTAACTCGAATTCCACCTGTACCGGATTTTTGCCCGCGGCCCATCCAAGGCGCCTGGCTATTCTCAAAACATGAGTGTCCACAGTGACCCCCGGTATGTGATAGGCATCCGCTAAAAACAAAGTGGCAGTTTTCCGTCCTACTCCGGAAAGCTTTAACAATTCCTCAATAGTTACAGGAACTTTACCGCCATACTCATTCATGATTTGCTTACAGCATTGCTTCATATTCCTGGCTTTATTCTTATAAAGCCCAACGGTCCTGATATAAGCTTCAATTTCTTCTTCCGGGGCCTCTGCCATGTCCTGAATGGAAGAAAACCTCTTCCATAAATCCGGCAGCACCCTGTCTACCTGTTGGTCCGTGCTTTGTGCACTCAGCATGATTGCCAGCAACAATTGCCAGTCTGTCCCGTGCAGAAAGTCCTCCTTGGTGGTGCCGTATTCCTTATCCAGTACTGATAAAATCTGCTTTATTGCTTCTTTTGTCATGTTATCACCTATCTGTATCCTTGTATGCTTTTATTATATAATTAACATAATATAAAAACAAGTATGTACTTTTGGAGGTGCAATAGCAATCGGAGAGATCGTAAAGATAACTGATTCGGCCAGATTGACACTGTTTCTTGGAAAAGCTATAATTATACTCGTTGGTAGGAATACCACAAAATCAAATTGTAATTAATGGAGGCACAATATGAGTCATATGTACGATTTAGTTATGGAGTCAGCAGCATATATTAATTCCAAAACAGCTTTAAAGCCGAAGATCGGTTTGATCCTTGGTTCGGGGCTGGGAGCCTTGGTCACGAATATTGAGAATAAAGAAATTATCCCTTATGAGAAGATTCCCAATTTTCCTAAGTCAACGGTGGAGGGACATGAGGGTTGTTTAGTCATTGGAACTTTGCAGGGTGTGGAAGTGCTTGCGATGCAAGGCCGCTTCCACTTTTTCGAGGGCTATTCCATGAGGGAGGTAGCCTATCCCGTCTATGTCATGAAGCAGCTGGGAATTGATAAGCTGATTATAACCAATGCCTGCGGAGGAATTAATCCTGCCTTTGAACCGGGAGATTTAATGATTATTGATGACTTCATCAATCTTATGCCGGGGAACCCTTTGATCGGTCTGAATGACGAACGTTTTGGACCCCGTTTTCCGGATATGACGGAGCCGTACAAGAAGTATCTCATTGATTTGTCTAAATCTGTGGCAGGCCGGCTCCAGATTCCTTACAAAGAGGGAATTTATGCCGGATTTATGGGGCCTTATTATGAAACTGCTGCCGAGATCCGGATGATCGGAGGATTTGGAGCGGATGCAGTTGGTATGTCAACGGTACCGGAGACCATAGCTGCGAATCATCTGGGAATGAATGTGCTGGGAATTTCCTGTATCACCAATATGGCCACCGGCATTCAGAAGGTAAGACATTCCCATGAAAGAGTGGTAGAAACCGCCAATAAAGCCTCCCAGCTATTCTGTGTATGGTTGGAAGGAATCATAAAAGAACTGGCATAGGAAGAATAGAACCGGTAATTACGGTAGATTAATAAAGCTGCAGTTAAGGGAGGGAATCCTTTGATGCAGCTTTTTATGTGTGCCCGGTGGGCACACGTTCTAACGGGTGAAAGACCCCAATCCGCCCGGCAGTGGGAAGGATACAGCCGAAGCCAAGGGTGTCCATCGCGAGGTGGAATCTGAAGAAAGGATTAGG
>JAEZFH010000145.1 GCA_023437885.1 Bacillota bacterium
GAAGAATCGTTAGCATCTGCGAAGGGTCATGTTCGGAAGCTTCCGGCTCCGTCCCACGGATTTTCGGTATCCCTGCCGTAGCCGCAGATACCCCAGCCGTTTCAAGCTTTCCGGCGGCAGCCGGGCTGCTGCTGCCCTGCTGATCCGGCGGTATGTTCTGTCCTGCAGCCGTCCCCGGTTTCTCGGTCAAAGGAAGCCGTAATACAAAGATACTGCCTTTCTCAGGCTCGGACCATTTTAGGTAGAGATCCCCTCCCATGTTATTTGCCAGGAGCTTGGAGATAGTGAGTCCCAGCCCGGAGAAGCCCTCCGGCTTCTCCTCCTTCTCTCCGAAGTTTGTCCTTATAAAAATTTCTCTCTGCGCTGCTTCATCCATACCCTCACCCGTATCCATGATACTGATCAGAACCTCTTTTTTATCCTCCTCGGCAAAAACCTCTACAAAGCCCTGTTCCGTATGCTTCAATGAATTTCCGATCAGATTGATCAGGATTTGCTTCAGACGGTCCTCATCGGTATCTGCATAGTATTTTCCAACGGGGATACTGTTAATCAGCTTTATGCCGTCACCCTTCTTCATGTATTTGAGTACATCCATGACCGCTTGTACCGTACCGTTAATATCAAAGCTCTTATCATGAAATGTTAACTTTCGGTTCTTTAAGTTTTCAAAATCGATAATATCATTCACCATATGGGAGAGCCTTGTGGCTACGGATATGATATATGTCAGATACTCGTCGCATTCCTCCCTGCTCCTGCGCTCCCTTTGATTCATTAAGGATTGGGACATATTGATAATGGCATGCAGCGGCGTCTTAAATTCATGGGAGGTATTCAGCAAAAATTCATCCTTAATCCGGTCTGCTGCAATCAAGTGATTGCTCAATCTTTTCAGCTCCGAATAAGCTTTCGAGTATTGTTCCGCGATGAGCAGAAATACACCGATCAGTATCATCAGCAGTGATATCCGGGATACAATTGTGCTTGTTATAACAGAGTAAAGATATAGTCCCAAAGAGATATATTCCATCGTAAATTGAAGCAATACAAACAGAATAAAAAGCACATTCATCCTACTCAACCCTGCATGCCTGTTCCGAAGCAAGGCTACGGCCAGCAGGCAGGCAAGGCTGATATATGCCAGAGTATTTAGTACCGCAATCATTAATTCAAAATAAGTGGTAAGGATATTGGGAATAACTAAAATAGCTGTCATATTAAGCAGCATGGCAATAACAATAACCTTTTCCCAACGCCTTGGAATTAGATCACGGCACATCTCCCTGATAAACAGACAGACAATTGCAATGCTGAAGCACACCACAGCAATCCTAAGCCTTATCATCAGCAGATAGGAAAAGGAGGTTATGATCAGGCTATATGTCTTTTCATTTCCTGTCAGAGCAATAAATCCATAGGATAAACAGGCTAGACTGATGTAGATAAATCTCCGTTCCTCTTTTTTCTTGAAGAAAAGGATTAGATAATAGGTACCTGACAGCAGCAGAAAGGATACCGTCATGATATCGACAGCGATCGATTTCAGATGCGCCATCAATATCTGCTTCTGACTTCCCAGATAGATATTCTGAATGATTCCTCCATTATAATAATCCAGGTTGGCTACCTGTATGATGATGTCCAATAACTCCGCTTCCTCCGGCAAAGGAAGGAAGAAAACCGACGGAATCACCTCCCCCCGATATCCCTCCTCCATACTATGTGCCGGATTTCCCCTTTCCCCTACCCAAGTTCCGTTGACATAAATCCGGAAAGAGGAACGGATATTAATTGTTTTGAGGCCATAAACTCCTGTATGACGGTTTACCTTAACCCGGAGGCGATAGGTACCGACTCCCTGGTCTCCCATCTCCGGTTCTGTCAGCTCCTTCTTCCACCGGCCGGGAACACGGATATATGTTTTCTCTTCCGTACTCCGGCTGTCAATATCCTCCGCCGTCCAGAGAACATTGGGATAGAATTCCCAGGTACCGTCCAGCTTTACATTACCGTCTCTGTTGAAATCCCAACCCGATAAGTCCAAATAACCGTTTTCACATTCAGGCTGGTTGTTTGGCCTGGGATACAGATGATAGATAACTGTCATCAGCACCATGCCTGCAAGCCCAGCAATTATAATCCGCCGAAAATTTACCTTCTGTCTCAAATCCTTATCCTCTTATTCATCTTCTGATTTTCATGTCCTTATTTTTGATCTTTTTATTATTAATCATGTACCAACCTCATATATTACCTCTTATATTACCTCTTATATTACTTCTTATATCGCTTTTTAAAATATTTTCTTATATTACTTTTTGTCCATCTTCATTAATAGTCCTTAAGATATGTTTTGTCTTATTTTACTATGATTTGCCGTATAAAGTAAATAGAGCAGAAATGAATTAAACCATTCCCCTGGTCCGTCCCAGCCTCCCAATGAGAAAAGCACCCTGCAAAATCACCAGTACACTGCACACCATAGCTATCGTTTGTGCCGAAGTATCCCCGGCTGTAATCAAATTAAAGCCCCCATGCCAGATCAATACCGGCAGGACACTGAAACGGCTCCTTTGGCAGAGCCACGCCAGCACAAGGGAGCCGAAGCTCAGGCTGACTGCCCAACCGATGATTCCGGGCCCCATATTCATATAAGTCTCGTTAAACATGAATGCCGGCAAATGCCAGAGCATCCAAATCAATGCCACAATCAGGGCACTTATGCGAAGAGAGAAGCGTTTGCTCAGCTCCGGCAAAAGAAAGCCTCTCCATCCTGATTCCTCACCCAAACCAAAGGTTACGATCCATACCAGGGCAGTCTGCACTATATTTAAACCCGGAAGCTTACCGGTAAGGCCGAAGCGGCTCCAATCAGGCCAGGCACCGTTCAGGAAGCGCTGTACTACAGCCGCAGTGACTGCATAGAGGATCGGCATAAGTACTGCAATTCCCAGCCATTTCAGCGGAAAGCGCAGCGAATAGGTTCTCATTAACCAGGCTTTTAATTCCTTTCTTCCTCCGGAAACCAGAGATGCAATAACAGCCCCAATCAAAGGCCCGAAGGAGGCCAGATAGAACTGAGCCTGAAATGTGGGAATATGCTCTCCCCACAAACGGTTGATCAGAAGCGGAAGCCAGATCATCCAACTGATCCCATAGGATACCATAAGATATACAATGAATTTCTCATGTTTCATAATTACCTCATTTCCTTGAGCAATATCCCAGGTCTCCCGCAGCATTAAGCTCCTGCGGCCTGCTCCGCCGCATGGCAGCGGCCGAGGACCGGTATAAACTCAACAGGCTTTCTATGCTATTATATTATCATAGAAAGCCTGGCGTGAATCAATCTTTTTCTATATCATATTCTCCCAACAGAAGATGCAGAGTATCGGACGATACGCTTTGCTATCCGATCACTTTGTCAATGAAAACCTCTCCGTTCAAATGGTCTATTTCATGACATAAGCATTTTGCCATCTCACCCTCACCGGTTATGACGATCTCTTCTCCCATCTCATTCAGCGCTTTTACTGTGACCCTTTGCGGACGCAGCGTCTTCCCCACCTGCCCCGGGAAGCTCAGGCACCCTTCGATGCATTCCTGTTCTCCTTCCGAAGCCGTTATGACAGGATTTACAAGCTTCAGGATATAATCCTCATAATCAATCACGATCAGCCTCTTCAGTATCCCAATCTGGTTGGCGGCCAAGGCGGCACCGTTCTCCGTATGATGCAGCGTATCCATCATATCCTCCAGCAATTCTCGTATTTTGTCGCTCACCTCGGTTACTTCCCTGCACTTTTTATATAATATTTCATCCTTCTCATATCTAAGCTGTCTTAATGCCATCGCTGCTCCTCCTGCTGCTGTCAGACCTCAGTCTTTTCATACTCTCCTCAAACAGAAAAACCTCTTCGATCGGAAGCCCAAACACTTTGGATATGCTGTAAGCAATCCAGATGGAAGGCTCATATTTCTCTGCTTCAATTGCATGGATGGCCTGCCTGGAGGTCCCCACCAGCACTCCAAGCTGCTCCTGAGTAATTCCCAGCCTCTCTCTTAGCTCTCTCATTCTGTTTTTCATAATAACTCTCCATTCATAAACTACACTGTATGTAATGTTAACCTTACATACAGTGTAGTTTATGAATCATCCTTTTGTCAAGCAAGGATTGTACTTTCCTGAAGATGCCTCCCTTAAATATGGAAGGCTTTATCAGTTACAAAGACCGGCACTTGTTAATCAGCTCAGAAACCTTTATTCCCTGCTAACACACGTAGGTAACCGGATTACCATTGTGGGTCATATCCCCCAGATTAATTATACCCGCATTATACGAAATAGCAGTGAAAAGCCTCAGCTTCTCCGGCGCACCAAAATAATAGCCCGCCGGCGCCGGCAGGCTATTTCAATCCAATCTAGGGTTCTTCACTTAAATTGCGCTTTAACCTTCGCTTTTAAGCTGCCTTCCGGTCAAGATCGCTGCGATCGCCAGATTATATTCCGGCAAACCGGTAGAACTCCACACCAGCTCCAAACCGAAGAATTCCTTCGACAGCTTTGTGAAATCAAACCCAAAGGAGGTTAAGGAATATCGTCTGCGCTCCGGCTTGATACATGGCAGACCTGCTGCCCTGGTACATGTTTCACACTGTTCACAACGCCCCGGGGCTAATACCAGGCTGTCCGGCAATTCCTTTTCCAATGCCAGCAGGACTTCCAGAAGTATTTTTTTTACTCTGCCATAGCTCTCCCTGCGTATTCTCTCCGTCTCCTCGGATGTATTTGCATTCCTGCGGTAATCCCCGCCGTATCTTACCTGGACTGCAATGATATACGCCTCGGCATATCCCTCCAGAAATTTCTTATCCGGAGTATTCGGCGGACAGGACCACACCTTGCCATAATCCGGACAGGCACTGCACAAATCACAGAATTTTTCGGGAAAGCAATAGTCTCTTAACCATGAAGCTGTTTCCGTCTTTTTTACATAGACCTTTGTTTTATAATCCATTCTCCCGGCTCCTGTCATGACCTGATTTGCTGCATTATCTCTGCTTTTGTGCTGCGTTATTCCGACTTCTGCTGCCAGTCAGCCGGATATACAAAGTATGCAAATCTTGCCTTGGAAGGTGTCTGGAAATGAATATGGCTGTTCTTGGGTATGTAGATGATGTCCCCGGGATATCCTGTGATGATTCTTCCATTGATCTCAATCTCCAATATTCCGTCGATGACCATATCATATTCATCATAAGTCAGGGTCCATTCAAAGCTTGTATTGTCCAGCTCCATAATACCGGCGCCCATTCTTGGCGCTTCCTCCAGGGTAACGATATCCTGCAGAGATACACCGGGCTGCCCGCCGAAAGGTACTGTTTTCACTGTTTCGGTTTTCACCCGCAGAATTCCGCTGGGATCCTTTTCTTTATCAAAGCTTTCCGGGCCCGGGAGCCCAAGGGTCTCGCGGAGAACCTTTTCAACAATCTCCCGGATGATTTCTTCGCTTATATTCATACGTTTTCCTGCCTTTCCTTTATTTCAGACTATTTCTTTTCCTCTGAAACTGAAGTCTTCATCTTGGAGAGAAGCATCGGAGCAAGGATATTGGCCAAAATTAATGCCGTAATACCTGCTACCAGCTTACCGATAATTACAGGGAAGATCATCTCCGAATTAACGCCTGCCGTAAAGCCCAGGTGGTCACCAAATACGAAGGCTGCGGATACTGCAAACGCAACGTTCAGGAGCTTACCCTTGGCATTCATATCTCCCATAATATTAAACATCGCGATGTTATTGGCAAGGTTGGCTACCAGACCGGCAGAGCTGTTTTCATCCATTCCAAAGGCTTTGCCCATCTTCTTCAGAGGCTTTTCAAAGGTCTTGGTAATCCATTTCACCATGGGGAAGGCACCGATTAATACGATGGCAATCTGTCCGCAGACCAGCAGACCGGAGAGCAAGGGAACGGTTCCGGTTTCATCCGGCTCAACCATGATATTAAATAACGGGAATTTAATTCCTGTCTGATATTCAAATACTGCGATAGCAGTAAAGATTGTGATCAATACGGTAACGCCGGTTCCAAACTTATTGAAGCCATTGATCATCTTGGCGGGAATGAACCAAAGACCCAGAACAATCAGACCTGCAATGATAATTACAGGGATCAGGTTTACAAATATGGTGCCCACATTAATCTTATAGGGTGTCATATTCATTGCCAGACCCCCCACGATACATCCGATGGGAATAGTAATAAGACCTGCCAGAATACCTGCGCCAAGGAACGGTCTGTCATCCTTTTTAATGATGGACAGGGCCACCGGAATGGTAAATACGATGGTGGGTCCCATCATGGTGCCGAGAATTAATCCGGAGAAATTACCGATGGCTTCATTCTCTGCCAATTGCATGGCGAGGGGATAGCCTCCCATATCACAGGCTAGCAGTGTAGTTGCAAACATGGACGCGTCTGCGCCTACCAGATTGTAGAGCGGAACAATGATCGGCTTAAGCAAAATAGCAAGCACCGGTGCCGCCGCAACTACGCCCGCCATAGCGATTGCCAGAGGTCCCATGGCATTAAAGCCTTCGTCAAACTTTTCGCCATAGCCTAATTTATTGCCGCGGATTTTGTCAAAGGCACCGACGAGCATAAAAATCATCATAATGAAGATAATCACCGAGTTAATGGACAAATTGGAAAACCATGCACTGATACTATCCGTAAATACACTTACGTTGGTAATATTATCGATTAATTCCTGAAACATACTATTTCCTCCTATATTTTCGGTAATGGTAGCTTACAACAAGGTATTATATAATGCCGGTGACGGCTTCGGAATTACTGTGCTCTGGAGATATAATTCGCTGCTTTTCTGCGCTGCCGCAATCGCTGCCCGTACCGCTCCAACCTCACCGGTCAGGGATACAAAGCCTTTTCCTCCGATTGCATAGCCGATCCGAACCTCGATTAAGGTAACCTGTGCCGCCTTGGCAGCAACATCGGCGGCGTTAATTGCAGATGCCACTGAATAAAATTCGATTACTCCTACTGCTCCTGATCTGGGTACCTGGTTCACAGCAGTCAGCGCCGGAATTAGCTGCGGATGAACATTGGGGATGAACAGGGTATCTACCAGATATTCTCCGCTGCGCTTCATGCCCTCGGCCATCGATGCCTTTACCTCTCCCGTGTTTCCGGAAATGATGATCATATATTTTCCCGGACATACGGTTGAGGCCCGGTTTAATTCCACCTGTGCCGCCTTTAACATGAAATCGCCTGTCTCGATGCCCCGTGCTATGCTTGACAGTTCAATCATACCAATCGCATTTCCCATATCTGCTAAGCCTCCTTTCTACTGATTCTGGCACCAAGCTCAGTAATCTCTGTTACAATTCCGTCGATGCTGGAGTGAATATTGGCAGACAATCCTTTGTCATTGGCAGATGCAATCAGGTCTCCCTGTTTCACTCTGTCTCCTACGCCTACAACGGGTATTGCAGGCATGCCGATATGCTGCCGGAATAACAGGAATACCTCACCCGGATGAACTTCATGACACTCCTGCGCATGCCGTCCGTTATAGCTGCTTAAGCCCAATCTGGCAATCAGCCGGTCCGTAGGCACCTTGCTGGAGTCCACTCCCTCTCTTGCTGCGGGATTTAGATTCCGCTCCACCTGAATTCCCTTCTCCCTCAAACGCCGTTTCATATTTTTATTGACCCTGCAGGGGGAGAGACTCATGGGACAGGAGAACATTTCGCAAATACCGCATTCACAGCAATTAACCGCACTTCCAAAAGCCTTAAGATATTCCTTTTCATCCGTAATCATGGCTTCCTTCCAGATATTGCGCATTACAATATGAGGCTGCACGTTATGCCCGAGCTGATACCTGGGACACAGATCCGTGCACATCCGGCACTGGATACATGCACTTCTGGCCTGCAGAGCCATACGGTCAAAGGGCAGACGGCTGTGCTTGATCAGATAATGGTCCGCTGCAAGTACCATGATATTTCCTGTAGTTTTGGTAACCACCGCATTTTCCCTGTCTGCCTCCTTCTCGATTATCTCACCCATCATTGGCCCGCCGAGGATGACTGCGTAGGAAGGAAGCTTCACCCTGGCCCTGGCAATGCACTCACTGATTCTCGTTCCTATGGGTACCTTGATCATAATTGGGGCTTCCACCTCACCTACAATGGAGAGATATTTTTCTGTTACAGGTATACCCTCGATTGCATCCACAATATTGAGGACAGTTCCTATATTGCTCACTACTGCTCCCACATCGATGGGTATCCCCCGCTCCGGAACCGATTTTTGGCAGACCTGTTGTACGATTACCTGTTCATCCCCCGCCGGATAGAAGGTCTTCATCTCAAAAATCTCAATATCCGCATCGGCTCTTGCGATGGCCTCCTTCAGGCAGGAGATCTCTTCTATGTATTTATGCTTGAGTGCAATTACTTTTTTTCTTGCTCCCAGATGTTTGGCTGCTGCCTGGATTCCCGTTATCAGCTTATCTGCGTAATTGCGGCACAGAAATTTGTCGGTTTCAATCAGTGGCTCGCATTCGGCAGCATTGACGATAAAGTATTCCGCCCTGGTATTTAATTTTACATGTGTCGGGAAACCGGCTCCGCCGGCCCCGACAACACCGGCCGCCTTAACCGCTTCTGTTAGATTCATAAACTCACCGCTTTCCTTAGATTAGGTTCTGATCAATCTCCCTATCATCCACAATTCCTACAACCGTTGCATCCACCGGAATTTCCATACCGCCTGCCGCTCCTCTTGCTGAGCTTCCGCCTACCAGGATTACTGTCTCGCCGATTCCGGCACCGATGATATCCGCCGCTATGATTGGTACTTTGTCGTTGCTTCCGTCAATGATATTGATGGGCTGAACAATAAGCAGCTTCAAGCCTGCGAGCTTCTCCTCTTTTCTGGTCGCCCAGATATTCCCGATCACTCTGCCAATTCTCATATGTTTTACCTCTGCTTTCTCTCGGCGGATGCTTCCCGTTCAATATCAATTTTTCTGTTATGCAGATATTCTTTTGCCAAATCCGTAAGAATAGCATTCTTATTAATGCAGATGCTGCTTATGTTTTCACCGGTCAGCTTTCTGATATCGCTTTCTGTGATTACTTTTTTATCAATCCGAAGCTTCTGCTTCCCTCCGGACTGCTCTGATTGCTTAGAAAGATATTCGGATTCCTTGCGGACACCCTCAGATTCATTTCGTCCGCATCCGCTGCACTGGGAAGGATCCGACAGAACCGGCTCCAGGTCCGCATAACGGCTGAAAAGAACACCATAGCTTCTAAGCTGGTTCAGCTTTTCCTCCAGCATGGAATAATAGGCTTCCGGTGCAGTCTGCTTATACCGGTACAACTCAACTTCATCCTCCGCTATCAAAACCCGCTTTCCCAATAAGATTGCCCGGGAAGCCAGATGAAGGAACGGCGAATCACAAATTCCCCCTGCCAGCTTGCCAAGGGCATCCACGGACAGCTGATAGATGACCACCGTATCATAATCCTCCACCTTCACATTATATTCCTTCAGGAAGGCACAGTCCAGCCTGCAGCAATCCTGCAGCCCCTTGTTCTCCAGCAGCTCATGGCACATGGTGTCATGATGTTCGGTCAGTATTAATACCTTTCTTTGATTGGCAGAAGACTCCCTGCTCTCAAGTCCGGCAAGCTTTGCCGCCACCCTGGCGAGAATTTCATCTACCAATTGGTTTTTATCCATATACTCACTCCCTTCAATCAAATAATACAATTCATGGCAATGCCGGCCGGAGTTACAAGAAATGGATTGTTGGGCTTCACTGTAGGAATTCCGGTCTCATTCTCAATAATTTTTTCGATACCGGTAAGGCAGCAGGTTCCGCCACATAGATAAATCATATCGGTCTGCTGCTTATCAATATATTTATTAATAATGGAGGCCATCTTTTCCACAACTGCCTTGACGACCGGAAGTATCTCCCTGTGCCTGGAATAATCCTGCTTTATCCTCTCCGCTTCCGCAAATTGGATATGGTAATTCCCGGCCAGAACCAGGGATAGATGGGTTCCTCCCGTCGGCTCATCTTCCGTCCGGATAACATTCCCCTCCTGAAAGATGGCAAGGCCGGTGGTTCCTCCTCCGATATCCACTACTACCCCATCTCTGATCTGATAGATGGAATTTGCCGCTGTCGGTTCGTCCAGGACTTTCACAACCTCAAAGCCGGCTCCCTCCGCAACATACTGATGCGTTTTCATACTGCTGTCTGTTCCTGCCGGCATCGCAATGGCACAATGGAGCAGCTCACAGCCGATCCGCTTTTCCAGCTTCTCCTTCAATTCCCTGACAATCATCAGGGCACCGCGGTAATCCACGACCACACCGTCTCTGAGGACGTCCGCCGCCTGCTTCTCACAGGCAACCGGATTGTTCTCCTCATCCAAAACAACCAGTACAATGTATGCTGTTCCAAGATCCAGTCCGACCTTTAATTTTTTACCTACCGGCTGAAACGTAACCGCTTCTGACTGTTCAACCCGGTCCATATACGCATTCACCCGTTCCAAATCCATCATAATCCTCCATTCTGACAAAGCCCGCGAATCCGAGATGTGACTGCTTTGCCACCGCGTTTCCTACTAATTGCGTATTTGTACGTCCATACACGCAAACCATGCCAACAACATATATTCCGGCACTTGATGTCCTTCTGCTCTGTGGGTTCCCCCAGGATATTCCCTAATACTTCCGGGATATTCCCTCATTCTTCCGGGATATTTCCGAAATATTGCCGGGGTATAAATTCATTTTGCTCCTGTTTACCCTCGTTCCGTACTTTTTATTATTTTGCCGAAAACAAATCCGTTAACCGATGCTGCATTGGCTTCATCAAAATCAATATGCATCCGGAATCTGAAGCTGTCGCTGACCCGGATAATCACATTCCGAAAGATTACAGGACGTTCGCTGAATACATGTACACTGACCCGCTCCTTATCCTTCAATCCCAGACTCTCCGCAAGCTTACCGGGTATATGGATATGATTTTGTGCTATAATGACACCCTGGCGGATCTCCAGACTGCCGCAGGGACCCTCAATGGCAACACTGCCGGAACCTCCTACATCTCCCGATTCCCGGATCGGCGCCTGAATCCCCAATTCGACACAATCACTTTTTGATAATTCCACCTGAGTCTCTTTTCTGACCGGTCCCAGAACTGCGACATTGCTTTTCTTTGACCGGCTGCCAATGAGATTCACACGCTCCTCTGCCAGGTACTGCCCCCACTGGGACAGCTCCCTCTTGGGAGTGAGCTTCGCACCGGGACCAAAGAGTATTTCCAGATCTGCCTGGGACAAATGTACGTGCCTCGCCGAAACCTCCACCTGCACCAAACCCGCCATGGAGATACTGTTCGCAATGGCTTCCACCAATTGTTCCATATCTTTTCCTCCTTTAGCGGTACTCGCCGGCCAGGTACATGCACATCATGATGTGAAGCGCGCTGGATAGCCGGTTTAACTCCTCTATGATATCCGGTTTTGTGCACTTGGTTCCGGTCCTGTATGCCTCCGAAGCTGCCACCTCCGTCTCTCTGACTGCGGCACGAAGATGGTTTAATATTGCATAGGTTCTGCCCAGGGTATAGTCCGGCAGCACCATCTGCTTTACCTTGTAATATTTCATGGGATCATGGGACCGTTCCCTCAGCTGGGCATGGGTTAATCCCAGGATGGTACCGCTTTTTAACTCTTCCTCCATTACATCACAACGCATTATCTGTCTGAGTATTCCAAGAATTTCCGACAGATCCCTGACTACCTTCTGGTTTTCCTCTTTTTCCGCCAAAACGGTCTGTTCCAGCACAATCAGAGACTGAAGACTGTCCAGCTTTCCGCGAAATACTATTCTCGGATGATTCTTAACCACCAGTACGTTGCCGTACAGATGTGTCATGTGTTCCGGTTTTTCCGTATAATAGGCACCGGTTTCATAATCAACAAATTTTGCATCGGGAGCGGTGGCGGACGCAGGTTTTTCTTCCGGTATTCTGGATTCGCTTACTGCTGTTTTCTCAGATTCCTCATTACAGGCATTGGCAACCTTGATTTTTCGCTGCTGCAGATATTCTCTTGCAGCCGGAGAAAGCAGCTTTCCTTTTTCCACATAGTATACCTCCGGCTCCGATGCTCTTAACTCCAACCTGAGAATCGCTTCCGTAATCACCTTCAAACGAATCACCTCCTTCTATTCCTGCGGCCGAAGCCGCAGGAAGGAATGTTATTGTTATCCTAATTTAGGAAGTATGGATTCTACCTCATCGTGAGGTCTCGGGATAACATGGATGGAGACAACTTCTCCAACCCGTTCTGCTGCTGCCGCACCGGCGTCTACAGATGCCTTTACGGCACCTACATCACCACGGACCATAACCGTAACCAGTCCGCCGCCTACATGAACCTTGCCGATTAATGTTACGTTTGCTGCCTTAACCATTGCATCTGCTGCCTCGATGGATGCTACCAGTCCTTTTGTCTCTATCATTCCTAATGCTTGCATTGTTGCCATAATAATATCCTCCTTTTATTATGCGGATTGGATCCGCTTGATTATTTTTTGTACAATTTCTTCGATCTTAACGGCATTGATCTCTGTCCCAAAGCAGATGCCGGTGTCCTCCACCGGAGCATCCCGCCGGATCTCTTCCATACTGCGGATACCGTAAGCCACACGCTTGATATCCAGCAGATTCATCGGACCGACATTCTCCGAGGTTGCACTCCCGCCGATAGCACCGCAACCCAGGGTCAGGGAAGGCATCAGCCCTGTGGTGCCCCCGATTCCGCCTAAGGCACTGGGGGTATTTACCAAAATTCTGGAAGCTGGAATTCTTCTTGCGAAATAATCGATGATCTTCTCATCCCTGGAGTGGATTGCAAAGGTGTGTCCCGCCCCTTCATAATGCAGTATCTCCGTACATACTTCACATACCTTCACATAATTCTCTGCTGTGTAGAAGGCCAGAATCGGAGCCAGCTTCTCGTTGGAATAGGGATGGCCCCTTCCAACTCCGTCCTCCCGTGCCACCAGCACTCTCGCAGTTTCCGGTATCTGAAGCTGTGCCAGCTCTGCGATGGTCTGCACACTCTTCCCTACAATCATCGGATTCATGGTTCCGTTTGCCCGAAGAATGAAATCTCCCAGCCTCTTTCGTTCCATATCGTTCAGGAAATAAGCACCCTGCTTTTCCATCTCCCTCTGAACTTCCTCCGCCATATCCCCGTCACAGATGACGGATTGCTCGGAAGCACAGATGGTTCCGTTATCAAAGGTCTTGGAATCCATGATATATTTTACTGCTGCCGCAAGATCTGCGGACCGTTCAATGTAAGCCGGACCGTTTCCCGGACCGACACCGATGGCCGGAGTTCCCGAGGAATAGGCTGCGCGCACCATGGCTGAGCCGCCGGTTGCCAATATCATGGATATATCCGCATGCCGCATCAGGCTTTCTGTCGCCTGCATGGTCGGAATGGTAATACAGCTTACCAGATCCTCATTCCCGCCGGCTTCTGCAATTGCCTGACGTATCACCTTCACGGCTTCAATGATACATTTCAATGCGCTGGGGTGCGGCGAGAATACAATTGCATTCCCTGCCTTAATGGCAATCTCAGCCTTATACAGCGTGGTAGAGGTAGGATTGGTGGAGGGAATGATACCGGCGATTACACCTACCGGGATCGCAATGGAGCGTACCTGTTTTTCTTCGTCCCAGGCAATCTCACCGATTGTCTTCATATCCTTGATCTCTTCATATACCCCGCGGCTTGCGAATACATTCTTGATCACCTTATCGTCTACAATTCCGAAGCCGGTCTCTTCATGAGCCATCTCTGCCAGCCGTCTTGCATTACGGACTCCGGCGAAGGCTATGGATTTGACAATCTTGTCTACCTCGCTCTGACTCTTAAGACTCAGCTCCTGCTGCGCTGCTTTTGCTTTATCAAGCAATTCCCGAACTTCCTGCACTGACAAAAGATCTTTATCATATAACTGCATTCGGTTATCTCTCCTGTTCTATGAATTTACTGATTGATTCAATTAATTCATGTTTTGTTGCAAAGCGGATCTGCTTTCTTGTCATATTGGTAATGCCAAGCTCCCGGGCCAGCCCCCGCAGGTGCTCCACCGTCATCTCCTTTAATTGCTCCGGTGTTGCCTGCTTGCGTCCTATCCCGTTATAATTTTCTTCACCGCTGTTTTCTTTGCTCAGCTGAACTTCAGCTTTTGCCGGCTGTTTTTTTGACATCTTAGAATTCGGTTTCTGCTCCTGTGTCAAATCCGGTTCCGGCTGCAATCCTTGTTCTGGTTGCTGCTCCAATTCCAGCTGCAATTCCTGTTCAGGTTGCATTTCCGGCTCTTGCTGTATTTCAGGTTCTTGCTGCTGTTCCGGTTCTTTCTGCAATTCCTGTCTTTGTTGCAACTCCGGTTCTTCCCGCTGCTCTGACAATGGAGCATTCATAGCCTCACTATCACCGGTGTCCGGGCCAGCAGGCATTGACAGGGGTTCCTCTTCTTTTGAAAAAGCTGTTGTTTCCTGCCGGTCTGCTGCTTCGGGCGCTTCCCCGGATGGCGGTGTATTGGCGGTGCGAGCCGGGAGCAGCTTTTCAATTTTCTCCGATGGTCTGGGAATGACATGCACCGATATTACTTTTCCTACCCGCTCTGCTGCCGTTCTTGAAGCATCCATTGCCGCTTTCACGGCTCCTACATCCCCGGTGATCAGTACGGTTACTAATCCGCCCTGCACCAGAGTCACATCAACCATTGTTACATTGGCTGCCTTGAGCGCACTGTCCAATGCTTCCACTGCTGCCAAATAGCCATAAACTTCAATCATTCCTAAAGCCTTCATTGCATCCCCCCATTCCTGAATAAATTATGGTATCTACCAGAGGCATCCATCCTTCAAAAGCATACTGCCCTAATCTTCCATGTCTTTGTATCCGCTCGCGCCAAAGATTGTGCAGGTATATTCGAATGAGTGCCATTCCGGGTTTCTTCCAATGTGAAATTGTCCTTCCGTTCACACCAGGATGCCGGCATTTTCAGTACCATTATTAAATTATATTCTCGGATTGTCTGCAACAAATTCTATGGCTGCCGCAAAAGCTTCACAGGCTGATTTGCAGGCTGACTGGCTGCCGGTAAGCAGCGCGCCGCCAAAGTTCGTCTCGGACGGAGGTGCATATAATATACACATCTTCACATCCGCTGCCTTGATTGCCGCATCCACCCCATACATTGCCTCAAGGGGAGGCGCAATGAGATAAGCCAGGGCTTCTCCCTCTTCGATTCCCGCTCCCTTGGAGAGGTAGGAGCCGGTACGGGAAATACAGTGGGCATAATATACGATGGTATCATCTTCATTGGCTGAAACAAAATGCGCTTCGTTCTCAATGGTATTCACACAGGCCTCCAGCCCGCTCTTTACCTCTGCCGGATTCGGTCCGGCCAGGATGCCGATAATCTCGCCTGCCAGCTTGGTGTTGGCATTGGCAGCACCGCCGTAGAAGCTTTTGGCATAAACCACCTTAACATCGGCAGCCTTGGTAGCCTCATCCAGTGCAGTATAGGTAACATCGTCACAATCTGACGTAATTAATGCCAGGGATTTCTGATCGGGGGTAAGCTCCAATGCCTTTGCCAAATCCGCGCTTACATTGGGAATAATTTTTGTTGCAAGTACGCTTGCTTTTACCGGATCTCGTTTCATGATTTCATCCTCCTATATTAAAGTTTTAAATCGGTTCCGCTGGCCTTATTTTCCAGAATCGTTTTGATGATTTCTGAAATGTGGGCTCCTGCTTCCGCCGGTATGGTTCCTTCTTTGTGTATATTGGATACAACAGTTCTTCTGGCCTCAGGCATACCCACCGTTGCCTTGTAGGCGATATAAGCCGACATGGATTGGGCTGTAATCAGTCCGGGCCGTTCCCCGATCAGAACGCAGGTTACGGTCGCTCCGGTAAGCTCGGAGATATGGTCCATCGCTCCCACTCGTCCATATTTACAGAAGAAAGGAGTTCCCACATCAATGCCGTAGCTCTTTAAGCCCTGCATAATTCCCGGCAGTACATCCCCGACATTGGCTGCAACCGCTGCGGAGCTTAACCCGTCGGATACATAGATTTGTACCGTAGGATTTTTTCTGCATTTCTCCAACACGGTCTTAGCGCCTTCCTCGTTCAGCTTTTTGCCCAGATCAGGACGGGTCAGATAGACGTCCTTGGAGTCGCACATGGTCTGTACGGTGAAGAAGCCCATATCGTCGATGAAGCTCTGGTCCACATCAGAGAACACCGCATCCTGGGCAGCGGAATGGGCGGCCCTGAACTGAAGGCTAGGATCGGTCTTATAACGGGCCCCAGCCTTGCCAATGCCCAGCCGGCAGGGTGCATATTGCTTTAACTCATAATAGGCCTCCCGGTTCACTGGATTTTCAACCAGATATTGCTTCCGGATATCAACCTCCGTCACATCCGGCAGACATCCGTCTTCAAT
Source organism: Bacillota bacterium (assembly GCA_023437885.1). GTDB lineage: Bacteria > Bacillota > Clostridia > Lachnospirales > Lachnospiraceae > Mobilitalea. The sequence goes on from JAEZFH010000145.1 coordinate 16,620, forward strand.
CACAGTTGCCGCATTAATTCTGGCCTGTGCTTCTTTTATCATCTCCGGTGCATTGCTGTCAGATAAATTCATTTCCTTTAAAACCTGCTCTATAATACCTCTTAAATCAATTTCATTTACCATCCCTTACACCTCCTCTCTATTTTTTCAAAAATACGGATGCATCTCCTGCAAGCGGTGTCAATTTGCCATTCTCGGAAAATCCCATCTTCTCCAGCCACAGGTCAAATTCCCGGATCGGACGAAGACCGAAGGTTTCACGCAGTGCTGCTGCTTCATGATATCCGGTACACTGGTACATCAGCATACAGTCGTCTCCCTGGGGCACACCCATCACATAATTGCACCCGGCAGCTACCAATAAGGTTGCCAGATTCTCCACATCGTTTTGGTCTGCTTTCATATGGTTGGTATAGCAGGCATCGCATCCCATGGGTATTCCGGTGAGTTTTCCCATAAAATGATCCTCAAGACCAGCGCGGATAATCTGCTTTGAATCGTACAGATACTCGGGACCGATGAAACCAACTACCGTATTCACCAGGAAGGGCTGGTACCGTTTGGCAAGCCCGTAGCAGCGTGCCTCCATGGTAACCTGATCCCAGCCGTTATGAGATTCCGAGGACAGCTCTGAGCCCTGTCCGGTCTCAAAATACATTACATTGGGTCCGGTGCTGGTACCCCTCTTAAGCATCAGGTCCCTTCCTTCCTGAAGCATCCGGGTGGTAATTCCGAAGGCTTCATTCCCCTTCTGGGAGCCGGCGATGGATTGGAACATCAAATCCACCGGAGCATTGAATTTATCAATCGCTTCCATCTGGGTCGTAACATGTGCCAATACGCTGATTTGGGTCGGGATTTCCCATTTATTTTTAAATTCATCAAAATTCTTCAGGATACGGGATACATTTTCCACGGTATCATCCACCGGATTTAGTCCCAATACCGCATCTCCGCAGCCAAGGCTGAAGCCTTCCATAGTGGAAGCCATTACGCCCTTGATATCATCCGTTGTATGATTGGGCTGCAGTCTGGAGGAAAAGGTACCTGGAAGACCGATGGTGGTATTGCAATGTGCTATTACACGGATCTTCTTCGCAGCGTAGATCAGATCCAGGTTGCTCATCAGCTTGCACACCGCTGCTACAATTTCACTGGTGATGCCGCGGGATGCACGGCTTATCATGGCTCCATCCGTACGGATATCCAGAATCCATTCCCGGAACTGGGCAACCGTCATATTCTTGAATTCATTATAGATGGTGTCATTTACATCATCCTGAATAATCCTGGTTACTTCATCCTCTTCATAAGGAACTGCCGGATTATTCCTTAACTCCTCCAGCGTGATATGAGAAAGAACTACCTTGGCGGCAACTCTCTCTTCTGCTGATTCTGCTGCGATCCCCGCCAGCTTATCGCCGGATTTTTCTTCGTTTGCTTTAGCCATAACTTCACGGAGTGATTTAAACTCATAGGTATGGCCAAATAATTTGGTTTTGAGTATCAATTGTTTTCCCTCCTTGTTTTAAGAGTTAAAAATAAGTGTCTTGGTAATTACGGGTACCACCCTGCCATTCGCCATCGGTTCCCCGATGTCTATGTAGTCACCTTCCCGAGCATGTATTCCGTCAATACATATCACATCCTTTCTTCTATCTAATAGTACATTTAAAGCATTACCAAGAACCTTACCTATATCATTTTCGATGACTAGCACCAAAGGGTACTCACTTGCGATAAGCTCTCCCGCTCCCCTTGCAATGGCCTGCGCAAGGCTTTGGACATCCGCAAAGCTGGTATGGTATCTGCCGGTCATGGAAATCGCCACCGGCTCCAGCTTACCCTCGGAATAAAAAAGCGGTATCAGAGCGGCTATGGAATCACTGATTGCTTCCGTCCCCTTCTCCTCTTCCTCGGGGATACGAAGGACCGGAATATTCTTAATGGGCAGCTGCTCCTTTACATACGCGATCGTGCTTCCGCTGACATTAGTGGTATGAATTCCGGCTCCGATTACGGTAGCACGTATGGTCTCAGTTACGGGACAGAGCTTGATCTTACCAAAGTCCTTGTGTTCTTTGATTGCCTTTCCCAGTAATACACCGATGTCTCCATAACGGAAGACATCCTCCTCTGCCGAATAGATGCAATCCGCAACCCCTCCGGAGAAGGTAACGGCGCAGACCGGAAAATTCTCCGGCAAAGGGGCCCCGGCGTTGGTGTATATCTCCTTATGACTGACGCCTCTGGGCTGAAGGTTGACGGCCTGAGCCAACTGGTCCGCCAACAGCCGGCATATCTCGGTAAGCTTCGCCGGATCGGCCGGGTCCCCTGCTTCGAGGCGGATGCCATTGTCCCTCGCCAGTTTATGTATCTTGTCATAGATATAGGTTATCCTTCGGTTATCGATCCGGATCAGGCGCCCGCCGATATCCAGACAGGAGACGCCTTTTAGCTTTCCTTTCTGAAATACGGCTATATTGCTGGTTCCTCCGCCGATATCCAGATTTGCGACCATCCCTTCCTCCCGCTCTGATATCAAATCCGTTCCGGCCCCTTTTGCCGCCAGCACCGATTCCAGATCCGGTCCGGCAGTCGCAACCACAAAATCTCCCGCCATATCACTCAGTATTTTGAGCACCAGATTTGCATTCTTTTTTCTTGCTGTATCACCGGTTATAATGACCGCACCGGTCTTAAGCATCTCAGGCGTTATATCCGCTTTACGGTATTCCTGGGTAATGATCTGCTTTACCGCCTCCACATCAATCTCCGTCTGGGAGATCAGCGGTGTGAAATATATTCCGCTGCGGTAAATGACCTCTTTCTCGACGATACTGATCCGGGGTACCGTGTAGCTGCTGGCCAGATTCTCAATAACCAACCTGCAAAAAATCAATTGGGTAGTCGAGGTTCCGATATCAATGCCTACGCTTAATATTACTTCCTTCATGTGAATACTCCTTTATCACAGACAAATTCATTGCGCCTGCGAAGTCATTCCTACTGTAAGGCCATTCCGTTAAATTTCAGTCTCACAGGAATTTCATAAGAGAGGGTAAAGAATATACTTAATGCGACGTGTACCATATGCAAATATCAATTTACATCCCACGCTGAGTACATCCTGCCCGTGAATCATGCATAAGCATGCTGATCTCATGGGACGCAATTTCCGGTGAAATAAAAAACCGGAGCGCAGTATTCCCCAGGAATACTGC
>JAEZFH010000036.1 GCA_023437885.1 Bacillota bacterium
TGGGGTCCTCCACACCCGCGCTTACCGCATTGCGAAGAATCTCCTTGGCAATGCTTTCCGTGACCGGCGCTATGGTTCCGATGCAGCCTCTCAGGCTCCCGTGCTTTTTCAGGGAGACAAAGACCCCGGCCTGCTTCCCCGTCATTTCTTCCGGAAGTCCGGCAGGAAGCTTGGCCGGTCTGCCTGTAGCGATATAGGTCTCCAGAGAATGCCTCGCCAGATGTACATAGGGATCTTCCGATTTCTGCAGCTCCCTGGCCAATTCCTTCTGCCTGCGGGTAAAAATTTTATCAAAATCCCGATTCTCTGCCTCTCCGGTAATCCGGTACTCGCATATGCCATATCCGACTCCGAAGGGTCCCTCATAGGAGAGAAAATCCGGCTCCACGGACTTACCGCTTAAGGCTCCTGCCATAATGATGAAGGAACGCAATCCGCACTCTGCCGCCGCTTCGCAAAAGTCCGGAGAAAATGCCAGAAACTTTAGGAAATCCCCCTCCTTCATTGCTTGGACGACTTGCCGGTCAAAATCCACCCCCTCCTGGGCAAAGCCATAAGGCCCATCCTCCTTCAGTTTATGGGACAAGTCCCCGCTGGCTACAATTACAATCCTGCGTCCCAGCTTTGCGGCAGTCTTCTCGATACACTTCCCCAGGCGGTAATGCAGCGGCAGGGACAAGCCGGAGAGTCCCATCCGTACCAGCCGGTAGGCTTTATAATATTGGTTGATAAAATAAAGGGGAACCATCGTTCCATGATCCAGCTCCGGATTCTTCTCGCCCAGAGTTCCGGCCTCAATACCGCTTCGTTCCGCACAGGCTTCCAGAGCCTGTACAAATTCTTCGTCGTAATCGGCTTGAAGCGTTACTCTTCCTGCGCCGTAATTACGAAAATTCCCCTTAGCTCCACTTCCCGGAGAGATGTGAAAATAATCGGAATACATAACAGAATGCGGGGATGTAATGATAATCGTGTCCGGCTTCAGCGCGGCAATCCGTTTTGCGGCCTCGTGATAGCAATCCACGGTCTTACTTATCTTCTTCTCCTCACCTCGTCCCACCTCGGGTATAATCAGCGGCGGGTGAGGTACAATGAATGCACCGGCCAGTGCCATAATACCACCTCCATAGCGTTTTTGAATCAACTTGTCTGCAATTCTTATATCTAGATTATATCCCTTTTTTCACTATATATAAAGAACATTCCTGTTGCTGTATTTATTCTCCGTGTCTATTCTTAGTGTTAATTCTTCTTATTTATTTTTCTTATTTATTCTTTTTATTTATTCTTCGTATATTTTCTTCGTATATATTCTTCGTATTTAAACCGTACTTACTCATCTAATTATATGAACTCCCCTTATAGTCTTAATGGGATATCAGCTGTCTGCTCCACCACGTGGTGACTTTTCTCCAAAACAAAAAGAATACGAAGCTTTAATACCACGTATCCTTAAAGTATTCTTTATCACATTCATTTATAAAGCATCAGAGGGCCAGCCTTGACAATACAGCTTCTGTCAGCCGGTCCGCTTCCATGGTATTCTTTATCTCCTCCTCCAAAACCTCAAGGATTTTGATCAAATTGCGAATCGGCTTCCTTCTTACCACAATCCCGGACAAAACCTTCTGCAATATTGACAGTTCTATCTTTTCCGGAATTACACCGTTGACGGCGAACGGATATTTTTTTGCGGCGTTGCTGACCAGCAATTGTATCATCTGGCGGTTGACAATCTTATCAAAGCTTTCGATCACCGTCCGCTCCAAATCCTCGCATAGATTGTCAAAGGTAATCCCCTCCATGCTTTTTGGCGTATGTGACCAAAGCACCTCATCATAGGCCAGAATACGGTATTCACAATGTCCGATTTCCGGATTATCCCGGATACGGAGTACCGGAAGAAGGATGCCATATTTTTTAGCCAGCCTATCCCTTAATGCATGAATTCCCGGAAATTGCAGCTTTTGCTCTTCTGACAGCAATTCAAGAAAAGCGCTTCCGGCTTCCAGCACCAGAGGCTCCGCCAGAACATTGTCCAGCAGCTGTCTTTCTTTGGTGCTGTCATTATCCTCTGTCAGTCTGTCCTTATAGCCTTTTCTTCCGATCAGGCTGTCGGCGGAGCAATCCAGCAAATCACAGAGATAATATAACAGCTCCAGATCCGGGTATCCGGCTCCTCTCTCCCATTTTGAAACTGCCTGGGGTGTAACGCCCAGACGGGAGGCCAATTGCTCCTGTGTCATTTCCTTCTCTTTTCTGGCGGCTGCCAGACTGCTGCCAAAATTCATCCCTTCCATAGTCCATTTCCTTTCCTGGTAGTCTTCTGTTAATTATACATGGCAGATCTCTGTACCTTCTTCTGATATGGCAGAAACCAAGTCCCTGCCCCTGCCATGCTGCCCCTGCGGTGTATTGGAAAGCATCCTATCCTTTGCAGGGCGGGCCGCTTCCGATAACTTATGTTATCACAGTTATCCGCCGGAGTAAAACAACGCTTCGTTGACTAGCTCTTCAACGAATTAAAATACCAGGTTCGTCATAATGACACTCGCGATAATCCCGGTTAAGGTGGTCAGCAGGCATCCCAGCAGGGTATAGCGGGTCTTCTTTACTCCGGCTGCCATAAAGTATACCGCCAGCGTGTAGAAGATGGTCTCTGTGCTGCTCATCATCACGGACACCAGCCTTCCCAGATAGGAATCCGGACCGTATTCCTTGAAGATATCCAGCACCAGACTGGTCGCCGCCGAGGAAGAAAACATCTTGATAATTGCCACCGGAACCAGCTGGGATGGGAAATGCAGAAAATCGGTCAGCGGCCGAAGGAAACCAGAAACAATATTCAGGGTCCCAGAAGCGCGTAGAATGCCTATAGCGACCATCAAACCGATCAGGGTAGGCAGAATATCCAGAACAACCTTAAAGCCGTCCTTTGCGCCCTGTATGAACTCATCAAAGATATTCGTCTTCATAAGAAGCCCGAAGCCTACGATATAAAAAATAATAAAAGGAATGATATAATCCGAGACATAGATAAAAAACCTCATGGCGCCCTCCTATTGATATCCGTTACGGTTGCTTATCTTTCTGGCTACAACGGTAAATATAACACCCACGCAGGTGGAGCAGATGGTAGCCACCAGCCCGGCTCCCAGTATCTCGGCGGGATTTACCGATCCATACTGGCTTCGGTAGGCAATTACATTTACCGGAATTAATTGCAGGGAGGATATATTGATGATCAAAAGGGTGCACATGTCACAGCTTGCCACCTCCGAATCCTTATTCAGCTTCTTCAGCTCCTTCATCGCCATCAATCCCATGGGGGTGGCTGCCCAGCCGAGCCCGAGAATATTGGCAATCATATTGGAGGCGATATATTCGTTTGCCACATGCTCTCTGGGGATGCTGGGGTACAAGAACCGGAGCAGCGGCCGCAGAGCCTTGGTAAAGGCTGCCACCAGCCCACATTTTTTAGCAATCTGCATGATGCCGGTCCACATCGCCATAATTCCGAGCATGGTGATACAGAGTGCTACCGCCTCCTTGGAGGAATTGATGGTCGCCTTGCTGACCTCTCCTATCTCCCCCCTCAATACCCCAACCGTTATGCCCAGTACGATCATAATTCCCCATAGGTAATTTAGCATTTCCTTCACCCTTCCATTCTACTGTTATCGAAAACATTTTCGTTTATTACGAATATTTGCGAAATTATATTCGATTTTTTGTTGATTATTATAACTATATTCCTATTAATGGTAGACATTCCTGCTCTTTTTCCTCATTTATGGTACTTATTGTATCCCATTTACATTTATTGTTTAAATTGTGCTATGTTTTGACAATTATTTTAGTTGACTTTAAAAAAATCCTATGATATCTTATTTAATGCTATTACAAATAATGTAAGCTAGGATGGATATGCGCATACATGAAAGTATAGCAATCTATTTTTTCCCCATACACTTGAAAAAAGGAGGCCTATTATGAAAAGTACAGGTATCGTAAGAAGACTTGATGAGCTTGGAAGAATTACTCTTCCCATCGAGTTAAGAAGAACTTTGGATGTAAGCGAAAGAGATCCTTTGGAAATTTTCGTTGATGAAGGAAGAATTATCCTTCAGAAGTACGAGCCCACTGATATTTTTAACGGCAATAAGGACAATCTGCTCGAATATCAGGGAAAGAAAATCTCCAAGGATACCATCGTAGAACTTGCTAAGCTTGCAGGTATCATCGAATAGTTTACATATTGGAAGTTGAATACGTTCTTGCCGAACGTATTGCACTGAGATTATTACCTAAGAAAAATCCTTGTAAGAGTCTAAGAGAGCCTATCACCAAAGTGATAGGCTCTTACCAGTTTTCGGGCTATTGTTTGTTTTTTGTCCGCAGGAAGGGCTTGACTCCCCAGACCATATTCGGTTCGGCCTTATAATCCGCTCCGGTGCCCTTCTCACCCTGATATATCTCGGCGATGCTATAGGCCTCGCCTGACGGAGCAGGGCTGGGAACCACCTTCAGGGTATCCTTCTCAAGCGGAATGCCATTCTGGGCAAGATACTTGATCCTGCCGGTTTCAACATCATTCTTATAAAAATACTTTTTCATGCTGCCATCTTCCAGTGCATTATAAAAGATTCCTTCCGTAATAATTTTCTCCGTATACTGCTCACCGGCTTCGTCCTTGCTGATACCCACCTCAGTAATTTTACCGGTTCCGTTGGGAAGGTCATTATTCCATTCACCGTCATAATAATAGTAACCCCGGCCATGGGTATTGCTGGTCAGCATAAAGTATACCCCAACGCCCTTTTTCACACCATTCATGATATCGCCGTAGTATACCTGCTGTGCACTGTAGATAATCAAGCCGCTTCCCCTGGAGATATCACCCTCTCCGGCGCCGAAGAATACCGGAACTTCCCCTGCAACCTCCTCAAGGAATACCGAGGTTTCCATTGCCGCTATGATGCGGTCAATATCCCGCTCTCTCATGGCATTATATAGCTCGGAGAGTACGTTTTCCCTCTCTTCCTCATTCTCCTTCAGCTTCCGGGCAGAGGCCAGCAGTTCCTTTAATTCACTGTCATCGGTCTCTTCCAGTGCAGTTTCCAAAAGCAGGACACATACATTGTATTTCTTTTGCTGAATGTAGATTTCAGCCAGTGCTTTATAGGCCGCAGGCTGGCTCGGCAGCAGCAGCGTTGCCTCCAGATACTTTGCAATTCCGTCCTCATAATTTTCCTGATAGACATATTCTTCGGCCTGAGCGACCATAACATCATAATCTTCCTTCAGCAGATAATTATCGACGGTTATGAGAAGTGCCTCCAGCACCTCATTCTGGGTTATTTCTATTCCCTCCAGGACTTCCTCCCGGGCCAGATCATATTTTTCCTGCTCGATATACGCCTGGGTAATCCTCTGGTAAGAGGTTACATCCTTGCTTTTTAGCAGCTTGGCTTCCTCATACACAGAGATCGCCTTATCGTACTCCTTATTCGAAAAATATACATCTGCACGGGAAACAGACTGAAGAAACTCATAATCCTGCTTCGCGGATTTGACCTCCTCAATCTTCTGTTCAAGTCTTACTGTAGAAAGCTTCTGGTAGGATGCGCGCAAAATCCCAAGGGCCTTATCATAGTCGTTCAGCCCGACATAAGCCTCAGCCAAACCGATGGACAGAGATTCCTGATCGCTGTCCTTCATGGCCAATGCTTCCTGATAAGCCTCCACGGCAAGCGCATAGCTGCCTGCATTTAAGTAGTTTTCCGCCATCACGGCGCGTTCATCAATACGGCGGTTCCTTGATTCATTACTGATAAGGATAAGCCCAAGAATCAGTACTATCGTTCCCAGAATTACAGCAATAACCTTTCTCTCTTTTGTTCGAAATATCCCTGATAACATTATTTCACCTCCAAAAGACAGTTACCCCTTCCCCTTTCGAGGCATACCGGCATCCACTTGCCGGTACACATACTCCTTTCACCCTTTTCACGCTTCCTGAGTAATTGATGCGCCTGCGCCGAACGCAGTGAGTACACATACCATAGGAGCTTGCGACTATGGTATTATGCCGGCTGACATTACTGCGCATCTGTGTGCATATGCTAACTGCACGGAGTGCCACTTCATAAGCTCTCGTTCTCATGAATTAACAGCTGGTAAATATCCCTCTTACTTACCCCTCTGTCCCTGGCAACTGCTTTCATTGCCTCCTTTTTATTGAAGCCCTGTTTCGTGTAGATATCCATGTGCTCGGCCAAGGCAACGCTGCCCCATCGCTCCTGCTTCTCAGCCTCCAATTCCTCATCTGATTTTCCCTCAATTACCAGTACATATTCCCCCTTCGGCTCCTGTGTCCCCAACACGGAGGCTGCCTCACAGAGGGTCGTCTGCCATACATTTTCGTGCAGCTTAGTAAGTTCTTTGATTAGTGATAGCTTTCTGTCTCCCAATACCTCCAAAAGCTCCTGCAGGGTCTTGCATAATCTGTGAGGCGCCTCATAGAGGATCAGGGTTCTGGTATCATTCTGAAGCTCCTTCAGCACTCTCTGCCTATCCTTCTTATCGCTGGGCAGAAAAGCCTCAAAGCAAAATCTTCTTGTGGAAAGTCCCGACAGGGTCAGTGCCGTTACCGCAGCACATGCCCCCGGAAGGGAAGTGATGCCAATTCCCGCCGCATAAGCCTGCTTTACCAGCTCTTCTCCGGGATCGGAAATCCCCGGCGTTCCGGCATCGGTAATCAGCGCAATATTTATACCTGTCTTCATCTGCTCAACCAGATATTTTGCCTTCTCTATCTTGTTGAACTCATGATAGCTGGTCATAGGTGTCTTAATCTCAAAATGATTCAACAGCTTAATGCTGTGCCTGGTGTCCTCCGCTGCGATCAGGTCCACCTCCCGCAGGGTTCTGACCACCCGGAAGGTAATATCCTCCAGGTTGCCGATCGGCGTGGCACATAAATATAACATTCCGGACATAATATATCCTTTCGTAGATGATAAATCTTTTCTGCCCTATTTCCCTTTATTGCCTCTAATATCCATAAATATCATAGATTTCATCCGTATATACCCCGGGTTCCCGGTAAACGATCAGTGGAGCCTCCACCTTCAGCATGGAGCCGCCGCCCTTGACACATTCCAGAAGCACCATATTGGGCTCTTTACAGAGATAAGGATGCACCAGCTTCATTCTCTTGGGCTCCAGCTTGTGGGACGTAAGCCGGTTCATAATCTCCACCAGGCGGAACGGACGGTGTACCAGATAAAAGCGGCCCCCCGGCTTAAGCAGCCGGCCCGCCTCCCGGATTACATCCTCCAGAGTGCATAAAACCTCATGCCGCGCAATTGCCTTCGCATCCCCGGGATTCACCAGCCCATGGCCGTGATTCATATAGGGCGGATTGCTCGTAACAACATCAAAGGAAGCCAACCCGAATAAAGCAGAGGCTTCCTTGATATCTCCAATAACAATATCAATTTTATCTTCCAGTCTGTTCATGGCAACGCTTCGCCGTGCCATATCTGCACTTTCCTCCTGGATCTCCAGGCCGGTAAAATGCATTCCCTCCGTCTTCGCCTCTAATAATATGGGTACAATCCCCGTTCCGGTGCCCAGATCCAACACCTTTTCTCCGGACATCACCCTTGCAAAACCGGAAAGAAGTACGCCGTCCATACCAAAACAGAACTTTTTTGTATTTTGAATTATCTTATAATTATTCCTGTTCAGATCATCTGCCCGTTCTCCCGGCTTCAGATAATCCTCTGCCTCATTGTTATTCATCATCCAGTAAGGATTTCCCTTCCTTCCTCTCCAAAAGCTCCAGTACCCTTAACTCTTCATCCTCCAGAGAGTTATTGCGTTCCTTGCGCCTTCTTTGCTTAAAGCGCAGCTCCTCAACCTTATACTCCCTTACTTCCTTCTCATCATTCTCCAGGGTTACAATCACCTTCACCAGCTGCTTCAATACACTGACACTCTGAACCTCGCCCTTCAGGTTATCCTTGGTGGTTACATAATCCCCAACTCCCGGAAGCTTACTGTTGAGCTCCTCATATGCTTCCTCCTCATTCTTCAGGCAGCACATAAGTCTTCCGCATACGCCGGAGATTTTTGTCGGATTCAGGGACAGGTTCTGTTCCTTTGCCATCTTAATGGAAACCGGTGCGAATTCGGACAGATGGGTATGGCAGCATAGCGGTCTTCCGCAGATTCCGATCCCGCCCACAATCTTGGTTTCGTCCCTGACACCGATCTGCCTGAGCTCGATCCGGGTCTTAAATACACTGGCCAGATCCTTCACCAGCTCCCTGAAATCAATTCTCCCGTCTGCGGTAAAATAGAACAATACCTTGTTATTATCAAAGGTATATTCACAGTCAATCAGCTTCATCTCCAAACCATGCTTTCTGATCTTCTCCAGGCAGATCTGGAAGGCTTCCTTTTCCTTTTCCTTATTCCGCTTCTCTACGGCATTGTCCTCGTCCGTCGCCTGGCGGATCACCGGCTTTAAGGGCTGGATAATCTTTTCGTCCTCCACATCCCTGGGTCCCAGGACTACCAGACCGTATTCAATCCCTCTGGCAGTTTCTACGATGACATTGTCACCCTGTTTGATATTAAAACCGGCAGGATCAAAGAAGTATACTTTTCCCGCCCTCCGAAATCTCACTCCGATTACATTAACCATTACTGTTCTCCTTAATAGTAAGTAGCATAAGCTCAATGGCAATATCAAAGTTGACATTAGCCCTCAATCTTATTTTTGCCTTTTCCATCGCATTTATTATTTTTTCTATATTGTCATAGCTCCTGATATTGGCCTGATGCTTGATAAAGGAGCGTTCCTCCCTGTATAACAAAAGATCCGGGTCCATGGTAGCCTTATACATCACCACATCCCTGTACCATAAAATCATCAAATCAATATAATCCTCGATTACCGGCTTGTTTGCCGTCAGGACCTTCAGTCCCGAAATTACCTCATGCAGCTCCATCTCATCAATATATTTCAGGATATGGAGCACATCGCTTTTCATTCTTTCAAAATCCTCGGAGGTGGCATATTTGATTGCCTTCCCCACATTGCCGCCGGAAAAGGCCGCTGCCATCTCCGCTTTATAATCCGGTATCCGGTGACGCAGCATCAGGAACTCCTTCATGGCTGTCTTATCCACCGGCTTAAGATTCAATTGTACGCATCTTGATAAAATGGTAGGAAGCAAGGCCGTAATATTGCTGACCAGCAGAAGAATAACAGCATATTCCGGAGGCTCCTCCATCGTCTTTAAAAGTGCGTTCTGAGCCGCTTCGGTCAGCTTGTCCCCGTCCTCTATGATATAAATCTTGTACTTGCTGTGATAGGGCTTTACATGGATATCCGCATTCACCTGCAATCGGATGTCATCCACTCCGATGCTGACCTTCTCATGGGTCACACGGATAATGTCCGGATGATTTCCGGAATCTGTCTGCATGCAGGACTTGCACCGGTCGCAGGACAGAGTTCCTTCTTCCTCGCATTGCAGGGTCTTGGCGAAGGCATTGGCCAGCAGCTTTTTCCCCATACCTGCTTCCCCATGAAAAATATAAGCATGGGAAACCTTCTGTGAACTGATTGCATTTTGAAGATGCTGTATAATACTTTCATGACCTATGATTTGTCCAAACCCTTGCATATAAACACTCCATTCTGCTAATCACCTGTGGTGATTTGATTACCTGTGGTGATTTGATTACCAATCTCACCATTGCCTGTAATGCCGCATTCCTTCCGTCACGTCAGAATATCCAGCAGCAAGCCTCTGATTTCATCTATTTTATTTAAAATTGCTATATGGTCCTTTTCATCCTTAATCAGCTCCACTGCCAGCTCATCCAGATTCTTGTCCACCAGCTTAATCATCGTATATACCCGGTGCCTTCCCTTTCTGTCCAGAAAATTCTCTCTGGAGAACTTATGGGACCGGTTGATGATCTCATTCATAAAACCCTTGATTAGTTCCCGGTAATGCTTCATATCCCTTAAGTCCATATGCTTTGCCAGCTTCTTCCCATGGACTGTAATTTCCTCCAGCATGCCGTTTAAGAC
>JAEZFH010000071.1 GCA_023437885.1 Bacillota bacterium
GCTGATATCATACTACGGCAGGGACAGTGGAGAAATTTGATTATCTTATGAAATAGAAAAAGGAAATCCCGGTATCCTGGGGTTTCCTTTTAAAAATATGGAGGAAACCTGCAAGGACAGAAAAGGAAGGATGCTATGAAGAATTATGATGTATTGGCACTTGGTGAGGTGCTTATGGATTTTACCGACAATGGCTTAAGCCAGCAGGGAAACACCCTGTTCGAGGCTAACCCGGGAGGAGCACCCTGCAATGTGCTGGCAATGCTGAATAAATTAGGCCATAGAACGGCATTTATCGGTAAGGTGGGGCGGGATATCTTTGGAACAAAATTGAAGGCAATTCTGGAAGAGGTAGGAATTCATACCTCGAACCTGGTTATAGACCAGGATATGCGTACTACTCTGGCATTTGTTCAAACCTTGGATAACGGTGACCGGGATTTTTCCTTCTACCGTAATCCGGGTGCCGATATGATGCTGACAGAGGAGGAGCTGCAGGAGGAGTTAATCAAAAGTACAAAAATATTTCATTATGGCACAATATCCATGACCCATGAGAAGGTCCGCAGCGCAACCCGGAAGGCCATAAGGCTTGCCAGGGAAAGCGGGGCGATCCTTTCCTTTGATCCCAATCTGCGTCCTCCGCTCTGGGGAACTCTGGAGGAGGCCAGGGAACAGGTGGCGTACGGCCTGTCCCAATGTGATATTCTGAAGATATCGGATAATGAAATCCGGTGGTTTACCAAAGAAGAGGATTATGATACCGCAGTTGCAATGCTTCGGGAGGAGTACGGCATTCCATTGATCCTGCTGTCTCTGGGAAGGGAGGGGAGCCGCGCATATTACAAGGACCTCCGGGTGGAGGTTAAAGCCTACCTGCAGGAGAATACGGGGGAGGCTACCGGTGCCGGGGATCCCTCCTGCGGCTGCTGTCTCCATACGGTATTAAGCTGCGGATTGGAGAATCTGAAGGAAGAGCAATTGAGAAAGATGCTCAGATATGCCAACGCTGCCGCCTCTATCATTACCACCAGAAGAGGAGCATTGCGGGTTATGCCGGAAGCTTATGAGGTTGAGGAGTTCCTGAACAGAATCTAGCCCAGAGATTTATCCTGCTTTCCCGGAGGGAGAGAATCTAAAAGAAGCCCGTACTGGCATTCTAACCGGTATGGGCTTTTCAAGTGTAAAGTTTTCAAGGAAACTGCCCGGAATCAACGTGATGCCGTCCCTTTGGAATAATAAAGGGGGAGCCGGAGACCGGGTCCTTGATCACGGTGCAATCCAGTCCGAAGACCTGCTTGATTAAATCCTCAGTAATGACTTCGGAGGGAGGTCCCTCAGAGATGAGCTTTCCTTTGTGAAGTGCAAAGATATAGTCGGCATATCTGGCGGATAAATTAATGTCATGCAATACCATAACAATAGTGGTGCCGCGCTTTTGGTTTAAATCCGTAAGCAGATCGAGAATTTCGACCTGATAGGTAATATCAAGAAAGGTTGTGGGCTCATCCAGCAGCAGGATATCCGTCTGCTGTGCCAGGGCCATTGCGATCCAGACACGCTGCCGCTGTCCACCGGACAGCTCGTCAATATTGCGGTTTGCAAGCTCTGTGATGCCCATAATCTCCAATGCTTCTTCGACCGCCTCGTAATCCTTCTTTCCCCAGCCCTTAAAGAAGCCTTGATAGGGAAAACGCCCCCGGCCTACCAGATCAGCGACAGCAATTCCCTCCGGAACCACCGGAGATTGAGGGAGCAGCCCGAGGACGCGGGCCAGCTGCTTTGGAGGAATCTCACTGATTTTCTTCTCTCCCAGAAGGATATCTCCGGAGGAAGGCCGGATCAGACGGGCAAGTGTCTTAAGCAGAGTGGATTTTCCGCAGGCGTTTGCCCCGATAATTACACTGATTTTATGATTGGGGATAGACAAATCAATTCCGTGGAGGATGACTTTATTATCGTATCCGGCAACGATATGATTTGCTTTTAGTTGTTGAGCTGCTTTCATGATGACCCTCCGGTTCGATTCATTCGAATAAGTAAAAATAATAGATAGGGTGCACCCAGAATACCGGTAATAATTCCGACCGGAAAACGGAGATCAAAGGCAAACTGGCCGATAAGATCTGCACCAAGTACCAGCAAGGCGCCTACCAGCCCCGAGGGTATCTCATTGGGTGAGCCTGTGCCCACAAGCCGGGCTGCAATAGGTCCTGCCAGGAAGGCAACAAATGCAACGGGGCCGGTGACCGCCGTAGCCGCAGCAATCAAAAAGACAGAGCTTAGTACCAGCAGGATTCTGGTCCGGTCTGATCTTAGACCGAGTGTAATGGCAGACTGCTCACCCAATTCCAGAATCTTCAGATGTTTTCCCAGCAGGATGATAAGCAGTCCGAAGAAAGCAACAACAAGGAGAAGCCCGGGGATATCTTCCATCTGTATTCCGTTTAAGCTGCCGCTGAGCCACCGGAGTGCACCGGGAACATCATATTGGGATGCCCTAAGCAGCAGAAAGGATACCACTGCATTCAGCATAGCCTGGATGCCGATGCCGATGAGTATTAACCGCCCGCCGGAGAAGCTGCCGCCCCGGGAAAGGATATAGATGAGTGCAGCCACAAAAAGGCCAGCAATTACAGAGGCAGCCGATACAAGCACTCCGCTTATCTTAAGAACAAGAATACAGAAAACCGCGGCCACACTTGAGCCGGAGGTTATGCTGATGATATCCGGACTGGCAAGCGGATTTCGGAGCATAGTCTGAAAGGTACTGCCTGCCATACCAAAGGCAATTCCTGCGAGAAGCCCGGAAAGCATCCTGGGAAGTCTTAGTGTACCAATGGCGAAGGAAGCCCCCTGGATTTGCTCACCCAGCAGGACCCGGACAGCAATTGCCGGGGAATATAGGGTGTTACCGAGCAAAAGCATGACAGTGCATAGTAAAAAAGTAAGGATCAGCAGGATAACCGTCACAAGCCTCCAGCGAAGCTTCCTTGAGCGGTATCCGGATTTAAGGATATCAAGAGTATTTACAGTCATAGTGATCGCACCTTCGTTCTCATGGCAATGAAGATTAGGATGGGAGCGCCCAGAAAAGCGGTGACGATTCCGGCTTCCAGTTCACCGGGGCTGCCGATCAATCTTCCTATTATGTCTGCCAGTGTTAAGACAAATGCTCCGCCAACCGCAGACATCGGGATAATGAGGCGGAGATTCGGCCCGCAGAGAAGGCGGACCGTATGGGGAACCATCAGACCCACAAAGCCGATGGGTCCGGCCAGCGCCGTAGTTGCTCCGCATAGAAGCACACCCGCCAAGGCACCGGCGGCTCTTACCGTTCCCGTACGAACTCCCAGACCTGTGGCAACATCATCACCCAGGGCAAGAGCATTCAAAGCAGGTGAGGAAAGAATACTAATCACCAGCCCAAGGATCAGAAAAGGAAGCACCGAGGAGATTCCTTGCCAGCTGGCACCGCTGATGCTACCTACCTGCCAGAAACGAAAGGCATTCATAACATCGGTGCGGGGCAGAATAATGGCACTGACCAGGGAAGAGAGGGCGGCGCTGGTAGCAGCACCGGCCAAAGCAAGCTTGATGGGCGTCGCACCGCCCTGTCCCATGGAGCCGATACCATAGACCAAAATAGCCGTGACAGTGGCGCCGGCCAAAGCGAACCATATGTATTGACTGGCGGTATTGATATGAAAAAATGCTATGCCGCTCACTACGAACAGAGAGGCACCGGTATTCACACCCAAAATACTCGGGTCTGCTATGGGATTACGGGTGATGGTCTGCATAAGGACGCCGGATACTCCAAGGGAGGCTCCCGCGATCAGGCCGAAGACCGTCCTTGGGATGCGCTCCCGGACTACGAGGTGGCTTATGGAAGCTGCATCAAAATACAGCAGGGCGTTTGTAATTTCATTGAAGCGGATATAGCGTGCACCAAATGCCAGAGAAGCAATCATACATATCACCAGGCAGATTATGCTGCCGATAAACAGTGCTGTTACTTTCGCATGTTTCATTGTACTTTATCAGCTGCCTCTCCGAATAAGTTCAGATATTCATCAATGGTCGCAGGAATAGAGAGTGCGCTGGGAGTGCCGGAGGCAGCCAGCGGTGTGCCGTCTTCAATCAGAACTACGGAACCTCTCTGAATTGCAGGAATCGTTCCCAGAAGAGGATCTGCCTGGAGGGCATCCAATAAAGACTGATTGCCATAAGCAACGACGATATCGATGTCTGCCAGCTGATCCGCATTCTCCGCACTCAGTTCAACGGCAAAGCTTTCCGAAGACTGTGCTAATGAGGTTACACTTTCGGGTATTCCCATTCCCAGGTCGGTCAGGTATGCAGCACGGGGATCATTGGGAAGATAGATATAAAATTTGCCTAAATCAGAAGTATTAAAATAGAAGAAGGCAGCACTTTTTCCTTTGATCTGAGGATATTCTCCGGTCTTCTCTGCAATCAGCGCCTCTAATTGATCAACCAAAGCTTCTCCTTCTGTCCTCATTCCCATTCCGGCTGCATCAAAAATAATCTGATCGCGCCATAAGGTTTGCCAGGGAAGTACCGGATATGCTATAACCGGAGCAATTTGGCTTAAAAGCTCATATTCCTCCTGGGTGATTCCGGAGTAAGCAGCAAGAATAACATCCGGCTGGGCATCACTGATGGCTTCGTAATTCAAGCCGTCCGTATCATTGAAAAGGATCGGCTTCTCCTCGCCTAACTCTTTGAATTTCGCCGCGGTCCAGGGCAATAACCCACTGCCGTCGGTAACACCGTAATTTGCTTCTGAGACGCCTACGGGAACGATGCCCAAGGCAAGGGGGACATCCTGGTTACCCCAGGAGATAGTAGCCACACGCTCCGGCTTGCTCTCTATCACGGTTTCTCCAAAGGCATGCGGTATCGTAACCGGGTATTCGGATGCAGTATCGGTAGAAGCGCTGTCTGTCGGAGCAGGTCCGGCGGTTGCCTCGGCGGGGGTAACAGTCTCTGGTGTTTTGTCGGAGGAATTTTTGGCTGAGTTAGAACAGCCTGTGATTGACAGGATAAGCGCCAGCGCCAGTATGCTTTTTGCATAGAAATGAAATCTTTTTAGCTTCATCATGGTTTCCTTTCCCTCAAAGTAAAATATTATGTATCGGTTAGTTAGCATTAACTAACTTAGTTTATCCTATCGGAATTATAGAATTTTGTCAAGATATAAATTACTGAACCGACGAACGATACCTAAAGAGAAAGATGGAATGATTGCCGGATGTGCCCTGTGGGATATTTCAGGCTGTAAAAACTGATAGTGATTTGGAACGAAATGGTATATAATACAGAAGAAAGCTATTCCGGGATGCTGCGGCAGACAGCCGAAGGAAGGAGAGGAATGCATATGATGAAATCCGAGGAGAGAATGAAATCCTTTATTAAGAAGCAAAAAGTCGCTTTTCTTGCATCCGTTGATATGAACGGGTATCCAAATATGAAGGCGATGCTAAGGCCGCGAAAAATAGAAGGGATCAAAACCTTTTATTTCTCTACCAATACTTCCTCCATGCGAGTTTCACAATACCGTGAGAATCCGAAGGCCAGCGTCTACTTTTATCATAAGGGCTTGCTGAAATATGAAGGAGTCATGCTGACGGGTAAAATGGAGATTTTAACGGAGGCTTCCATCAAGCGGGAGCTATGGCGTACGGGAGACCGGATATTTTATTCCAAGGGAGCAACCGATCCGGATTACTGCGTGCTAAAATTTACTGCAGATGAGGGGCGTTACTATTGTGATTTAAAGACAGAGAGTTTTCCGGTTACTTAGGCTGTGATAGATTTGAATGCAAAGAGTGAAACTGATATGAAATGAAAAGGATGCTGAAAATATCAGCATCCAGGAAAGAGCTTTAACACAGTATTGTTTTGGCACAGAAGATCTGCCTGGTGGTTTATAACGCAAGGGTAAGTGAAGACCTTACTCTGCTTCTTCCCCCCAGCGCAAAAAGTCCGGTACCGGGATTTGAAACCGGTCTAACAGCTTGCCGATGATCTGGCGGTTCATATCCTCCAGACTGCCCGGCTTGCTATAATACGGCGGGACCGGGGGCATGATAAACGCACCGGCTTCCGCCAGTGCAAGCATATTTCTTAAGTGAATGGTACTTAGAGGACTTTCTCTCGGAACCAGCACCAGAGTGCGGCGCTCCTTCAGGGTAACATCCGCAGCACGGAGGAGCAGGTTATCGGAATAACCACAGGCAATTCCTGCGGCAGTTTTCATGCTACAGGGAAGAAGGATCATTCCTTCGGTCCGGTAGGTGCCGCTTGCAATTTTTGCACCGTAATCATTGATATCATAGGCGGCATCCGCCATAGCTTCCACCTGGGAGGGGGTATAATCCGTCTCCTGGGCGATGGTCATCTGCGCACCCTTTGAGATTACCAGATGGGTTTCCCAGCCGGGACAGGCTTTCATTAATTGGAGAAGCTGAATGGTCAGACCGGCGCCGCTGGCCCCGCTCATACCGATGACTAATCTCTTTTTGTTGCTGTAAGAGAGGTTTTGTTCCATAGGATATCACTCTCCTTTCTTTCTTCCGCAAGGACTTGCGGATTAATAATGACAACCAATAGCAGCTTTAGAAACTTTGCTTTATTTTACTTGGATAGCTGTATGACTTGCCGGGTGCTGCTCCATTTGCAGACGCGGTAGGCAAGCGCATCCACCGCGGCAAACAGGAAGAAGCCGATGACGGCAATGGTGATAATTCCAATGTACATTTCGATATAGTTAATCCTGGACCAGGCGTCCAGAATATAGTAGCCCATGCCGTAGGTGGTGCCATAGCCTTCTACGAAAAAGAGAATGGACATAGCTGCACCCAGGGATACCCGAAGGCTGGTGAATAGTTGGGGCAGGATGGCAGGCAGAGTGATATGGCGAAGGATAGAGAGCTTGCCGGCACCCAGACTTTTCAGGATATGGTACATGGACGGGTCGATGGTATGAATGCTGTCACGTACCGATACAATGACCTGGAATACGATGACCAGTACCATAATTACAATTTTTGATCCGTCCCGCATGCCAAGAAGCAGCATTGCGATGGGAAGCAGAGCTGTCTTCGGAATGGGATAGCTGAAATAAATCAGCGGATATAAAAGCCGGTTCATCCGTTCGGAATAGGCCAGGAGCATTCCAAGGGGGATTCCCAGGAGCAGGGACAGAGCCAGGCCGGCTCCGACTCTTCTTAAACTGTACATAATGTGGATCAGCATATGGTCCTTCACAACCAGAGCGAAGCTTTGATACACCCGCAAGGGACTGACAATCACCGTGGTATCGGTCAGAAGATAGGCGAGCAGCCAGATCAGATTGACCGACAAAAAGCCCTGGAGAAATATCCAACAATTCTTTAATAGTCTGTTCAATTGCTTTCTTCCCTTTCCCAAAGTCAATTCCTGTCGGCTTTCAGCAGATGGGAATTGACTTTTGCATTAAATGGCTGCGCAACAACTGCTTTACGGCGAAATAATCCTCCTTTTGAGGATGAGCTTCTCCGAAATACGGATTTTTTCTCCGGTACCGGATGCCGCCGCCCTGGGGCTCCATGACCATAAGATCCGTTCCCAGATAGAGCGCTTCTTCTATACTATGGGTTACCAGCAGGGTAGTCGGGCGCTGCTGCTTCCACAGGGATAGGAACAGGGCCCGGGCTTCCTCCCGGGTGATTGCATCCAAAGCGGAGAAGGGTTCGTCCATCAGGAGCAGATCCGGCTGAAGAAGAAAGGCCCTGGCAATGGCAGCACGCTGTAATTGTCCGCCGCTAAGCTCCCGGGGGTATTTCTCCAGGACGGAGGAAATGCCCAGGGCCTCACAGAGCTGCTGAAAGCTGGCCAAATACCTTGTCCCGCGATATTCCCTGCGAAGCCTTTGCGGCAGCAGGCAGTTCTCCCGCACGGTTTTCCAGGGGAGCAGGCCGTAGTTTTGGGGAATCAAACCAATTTTGTGGAGCTTTGGACTTAAAGGAAGGCAGGTGTCTTTTACGGCAAATTCCAGGGTTCCCCCTTCGATGGGAAGGGAGCCGGACAGCGCATGGATCAGAGTGGACTTGCCGCAGCCGGAGGGACCCAGGACCGCCAGGGCCTCTCCTTCCTCCAGTTGAAAGGAGAGCCGGTCAATGACCGGATGATCCGTGCGCCTGGTTTTATAGTGAATGGATAAATCGTTTATGATAAGCATATTATTCCCCGTTCCTTATAGGCAGCCTACTTGGAATAAACATCATAAGTCATCTGTTCATAGGTTAAATCAGTGCTGCACAGCTCCTTGCTGACTGCCCATGCAAGGGCAGTCTCCACATCCTCTCTGGGGGGAAGCTTACTTTCCCGGAAAGGTTCTATGGTAATCTGCCCCTTCATTTCCGCAGGATAGCCTACGGTTTGGATCACAATATCCTCATAGCTTGCGATGTCGGCCTGGTTAAGGTAAACAACGGCCTCATTATATGCGAGGTATAAATTTTTCACGGCCTCGGAATTTTTCTCAAGAAAGCTGGCAGTAAATGCGGATATGGCAGGATACAGTCCGATATCATTGGCACTGCCCAAATAGGTGGCACCATCATTCAAGACAATGGAGGCAAAGGGCTCCGGTAATAAGCCAAGATCAATTTTATCGTTGCGAAGCAATTCTACCCGGTCCGGTATGCGGGGAACAATCTCTTTTGCTACAGAGTCACTTGCAAGGGAATTATCAGCTAGAATCTGATCCAAGGTATAGTCGATCAGGGTATTCTGGGAGATGGCGATGCTTCGTCCTGAGATTTCGCTGATGGAGGTTATGCCAGTGTTCTTTCCTGCTACCAGCACATAGTCGCCGTCGGTGATACCGGTAATTCTGACATCAAAGCCTGCATTCTGATAGATACACACACCGATATAATCCGTTAATACCCCGTCCAGTTCTCCGGCGAGCAGGGCGGCATCCCGGTCCTTGGCAGAGGTGAATACCTCCAGCTTCAGATCCAGATTGTATTTTTGTGCAAGCCCCAGCTCATTCATCATGACATAGGGAATTACGTCATAGGAGGACATCATTCCGATGCGGAGTGTGGTGCGCTCGGCAGAGGTGTCTGCGGAATCGGTGGAAGTGGCATCTCCGGAATCGTCACCTGCGGCGGCATTCTCAGAGGCTTCAGTGCCGGCATCGGCAGGAGAAACAGAAGGAGTTTCCGTAGAAGATGCAGGAGTCTTTGTTGCCGTATTGTTATTATTGGCCGGATTATTTGCCTTACAGCCAAGGAGAAGTAAGGACATCAAGCAGAGGGTAAGAAGTAGAGATAAGCTTTTTTTCATAGTATTCGTTTCCTTTTCAATATGATTTAATTAATAATAAGTATCCGGCGTGATAGCCTGGGTGCGTATTCTGCCGGTAGGCTGCAGATTGCTTCAAGCAGAAGCTCATGCAGCCTGCTTGTACGCTGATGATGCGGATGCGGCAGGAAGGATCATTTTACAGGAACAGTGCATCAACTACACCGCTGATCAGCAGGGTGATACTCACCAGTTGGTTGACACTGTAGGAGGCGATATTGACATTGGTCAGATTCGCAGGAGATACCAGCCGGTATTCCACAAGGAACAAACCGGTGATTACCGCCAGACCCAGAAAATAGATGATACCCAGTTGCGGGGCCAGTATTCCAATGGTGATGAGACAGAGCATGGTTACAAGGTGGAATAGTTTGGCGATCATAAGCGCGTTCTTCACACCGAACTTTACCGGAACGGAATGAAGCCCGTTGGCTTTGTCAAACTCATAATCCTGGGATCCGTAGATGATATCAAAGCCGGCTACCCATAGGGTATTGGCGGCGCCCATAAACAGAGGAAGCAGACTCAGCTTACCGGTAATGGCAAGCCAGGCGCCCACCGGTGCGCAGGCACAGGTGACCCCCAGAATCAGGTGGCAGAGATAGGTGAATCTCTTGCAATAAGAGTAAATGATCATCAGGAATAGTGCAACAGGTGACAGCAGAAGGCAGACCAGGTTCAGCTGCCAGGCACCGATCAGCATAATCAGAAAGCACAGGGAGGTAAAAACGATTACCTCCTTCTTTTTTATCTCCCCCTTCGGTATCTGCCGGCCTGCGGTTCTGGGATTTCTCGCATCGATTTCCGCATCGATGACCCGGTTGATGGCATTGGCGCCGGTCCGGGCGCCCAGAAAGCACACCAGTATCCAGAAGAGGGTTCTTATCTTGGGGATGCCTTCTGCGGCAAGCAGCATGGATACCAGCGCAAAGCTGAAGGAAAATATGGTGTGGGAGAACATCACCAGCTTTCCGTAGTCTTTAATCTTTTGTATGAATTTAATCAATACCATAGTGTATCCACCTTTCCTCCACCTGCTGCTTTATCTCCGGTGACATTTCGATATCATTCGGCCAGGGCCGGGTCAGTCCTTCCTCTTTCCACTTTTTTGTAGCATCAATTCCCAGCTTGCCATCCAGGAGGATCAGATCGCGCCGGGCATCAATATTATTAAATACCTTCCACATCACGGTAGATAAATCCTCGGGGGATACCGAGGCATCAACCGCAATCACAAATTTATCCGTGTGCCGGTTCATATATCCGGTTAACACCTCCCGGGCCTGCCCGGGGTGTTCCTTTTGGACGGCAATAATGTGATAGGTATTGGTTAGTCCGGGTCTGCTTTGAGGGAGGTCTTTTTTTGTGGCATCGATTCCGAGGCGGCTGCCGTACAGGGCTTCGTTGGAGGAATGATCCAGGGCATCGAGAGGACCTTCCGAGAGAATCAGGCTTTTGTTAACGTCGGTATTGGCCAGCACAGCGTCCCGTACCTGCGCCAGATCCTGTACATCCACGGTATGATCAACCACAATAATCATCTTGGTGTACATCATCTGTCCCATTCCCCAGATGCTGTTCATAATCTTGGCAGCCGCACCGGGATAACGGGCCTTGGAGGATACAATGGCACAGTTGTGAAAGACACCCTCCAGGGGCAGATTCATATCGCAAAGCTCTGGAATAAGCATACGCAGCATCGGAAGGAAGATCCGTTCCGTTGCCTTGGCCATGTAACAATCCTCCATCGGGGGCTTTCCGACAACCGTAGCCGGATAGACGGCATCCCTCCGGTGGGTGATACAGGTTACGTGAAAGCGGGGATAGTAATCGGCAAGGGAATAATAGCCGGTGTGATCACCGAAGGGGCCCTCCAGGACAAGCTCTTCTGCCGGATCCACATAGCCCTCCAGCACAATTTCAGCATTGGCGGGCACATAGATATTATTGGTAATGCATTTTACCAGCTTTACTCTGGAGCGGCGGAGCCATCCAGCCAGCATCATCTCGTCCAGCATGGGCGGGAGGGGAGCGGTTGAGGCATAGGTGATTGCCGGGTCACAGCCGAGGGCCACAGAGACCGGCATCCGCTGTCCGCTCTTTTTATAGCCCTGGTAAATCTCGGAGCCGTCCTTATGCTTATGCCAATGCATTCCCGTGCTGGTTTTATCCAGAATCTGCATCCGGTACATTCCCACGTTCTGCCGCTTGGAATGCAGATCCTTGGTAAAGACCAGAGGCAGGGTCACGAAACGGCCGGCATCCTCCGGCCAGCATTTTAATACCGGCAGGGTATTAAGATCCACTTCCCGTTCAATGACCTCCTGGCACCGACCGCGTCTTGCAGACTTGGCAGGCAAAGCATAAAGGAGCCGCAGCAGGCGGGGAACGCTTCGGACCAGTTTTTTTACCGACAGGTAATTGCCCAGGTCCAGATACTGTGCAATCAGTGCGCCAAGCTCGTCCAGTTCCTGAGCTCCCAGGCCCATACTCATTCTGCGGTAGCTTCCCATGGCATTGATCAGCAGAGGATAGTTGGAGCCTTTTACCTGTTCAAATAATAAGGCAGGTCCATGTGCCTTGGATACCCGGTCTGCAATCTCCGTGATTTCAAGCTCGGGGGAAACCTCGGCACGAACCCGCATTAATTCGCTGCTGTTCTCCAATTGTTTTATAAATGTATGCAAATCCTTATATGACATACGACACATCCTTATTTGTTGATTGAGTGCTATTTTTACCGGAAAAAGCACCACCTATATACTAAATCAGAATCAAAAGTAATTCAATAGCAGAATTTGATATCTGTCCATAGAAATAGAAGGAGAACAGGAATGTCCTGAAGGGATGTCTCATAGGATATAGTAAAAGCGGCATGAGCAGTGCTTTTTGCTCGTGATCTAAGGAAAGCACGGATAGCAAGTCTCGAGCTTGCTGGCGGGCATAGAAACGGAGCGAAAGATGACGAACCTGGTTCTGTTCGTGGAATAGGAATGAGAATATCCGGTATGTCACTTGGGATGGAGCGTGATTTTGAAGGAATGGAGTCATTGAAATGGTTGTTTTGTCACGGTATATCGTAGTGGTGGTGCTGGCAATCTGCCTGTGTCTTGGGTACATCATTAAGCATAGCATTTCGTTTATCCCGAATAAATTCATACCGCTGATCGTGGCGGTAGTTGGAATTATCCTGAATGTGTGGATCAACGGATGGACCTTCACACCGGAGATATTGCTGGGTGGTCTGGCAAGCGGACTTGCCAGTACTGGGACCTTCGAAATGGTGCGTAATATTATGAATGGCAAAGAAGAAGCACAGGGTTCCTCGCCTGAGATGCAGGAAGTCAAGAGGTGAAGGCTTAGTGAGGTGCGGAAACAACGAGAGGTATGCTTTTCAAACTACTTTTATGCTAACAACGACGAGCGGGGAGACTGCCGTATCATAGGCATCCTCCCCGCTTTATTGCTGCGCCGGCATGGCGCATGATTTCTACTTTTCTGCTGAAGACCAGGTTAAGCAATAATATAGCATTCGGCATTTTCCTTTGCTGCATCAATTGCATGGTTCAAATCAGCATAGAGCTCCTGGTAACGTACCTTTGACCCTGTGAGCTTTGTTCCGCCTACCCGCATTCCCAGGGGGATTTCAATCCCGTTATGCTGGATGGGAGTGCCGTTCTGGGACAGAATTTTCTGTCCCAGGAGCTCTGCTTCCCGGGGATCGGTCAGATCGGTTACCAGAGCAAACTCATCTCCGCCGATGCGAAACAGAATGCAGCTGTCGTCAGTCAGGGAATCAATTCTTCGAAGACATTCGAGGATAGCCTTGTCTCCTGCCTCATATCCAAAGTTATTATTAATCGGATCCAGGTTTTTAATATCAAAGCACAGCACATAACTGTCCGTACGGCTTTTTAATAAATCATATAATTCGGATAAATCGATCTTTTTTCTACTCATAATCATGCCTCCGTCATATTCAAATAATATTCTGGGAAAGATTCCGGAGAATCTCCACTGCTTCTTGAAGGCAGACGGGGTAGTGCCCCAGACCTTGGAAAATGCTCTTGTAAACACCTCCGGAGAGTTATACTGATATTTAAAGGCGATTTCGGTTATGCTCAAGCCGGTATTGAGGATATCGTAAGCGGCATGGGTCATGCGGCGCTTGGAGATATACTCCTTCAATCCGAGATGGAAGGCATAGGCAAAGAGCTTCTTCAGTCCGGACAGGGAGGAATAGCAGGAAGCAGCTACCGCCTCCAGAGTGAAGCCATTACATAGATTATCTTCAATATAATTAATCGCATCCGTGAGGATATAAAAGTTTTTCAGAGGAATCACCTGCCTTACGGCTCCCATCACGACGATGGGAGAAATATAACGGTACCGTATGCTGATATCATAGCACAGGCCGATCAGCATTACTTGATGATTTGTATACAAAACACCTTGTTCAAAAGCTATTCTGCCATTCCTGCCTGGTCATGGAATAGCAGACAAGATCATGAACGGAGCCGTCATATATTTTGGAGCAGCGGCGAAGAGTGCCCTCATATTGAAAGCCGCATTTTTCAATGACTCTTCTGGAACGAGTATTATGAAAATAATGATGAACGGTTAATAGGGCGATATCAAGGCTCTCAAACGCAAAGCGGATGACAGCATGGGCTGCCTCGGCCATGATACCTCTGCCCCAGTACTCGTTGGAGAGCACGTAGCCCAGCATCTTCACATCGGCTGCGGAACGAAGCTGATCCTTATGCAGTCCGATGGAACCGATCAGCTTGTTGTTTTCCTTAAATACTACGGCCCATACTTCCTCCTCATCGATGAAGTTCTGCAGTATCTTTCTGGAATCCTCCCTGCTGTTATGGGGCGGCCATCCAGCATTCGGGCCAACCTCCGGATTCTTGGCATATTCAAAGAAATCTGCCAAATCCTCTTCCTGAAAAGGTCTTAATAGCAATCGCTGTGTTTCCAGGGTCTTCATAATTACCTCCATTTCTGCTTACAGGCAAGCTCTATGCCGTCAGTCTCTTAATTAGTATGAGTATACTCGCAATTTTCGGAGAAAACAAGAGGATATACGGGAGGCCTGTGTCAAGTAGCTGCGAATGATTTCCGATTTCGTATTAATAAAGCTTTTTCATATAATAGTTCTTCCGCATGGATAAAAATGCAGAATGGATGTTCGGGCATAAGCTTGCGGTTTCTATTAATCTTGTGTATAATTAATGAACAGGATACGCAAACAAGAGCCGGAAGAATAGAGACAGCACATCGGACCGGAGACAGAGAAATAGGGGAAGCCGGGAAATGCATTTGCACAAACCGGGTAAGGAAGGAACAGGAGGTTGAGAAAGCCTATGAAGTTTATACATATTGCGGACATCCATCTGGGGGCGGTTCCTGATTCTGGCATGCCCTGGGGGGCTCAGCGGGAGAAGGAGATCTGGAGCAGCCTCCAGGATATCGTTAGAATTTGTAATGAGGAAAGGGTGGATTTTCTGCTGATTGCCGGAGATATGTTCCATCGCCAGCCCCTGGTCAGGGAGCTGAAGGAGGTAAATTATATTCTTGGCAAGCTTGAGACCGCGAAGGCGCTGATCATGGCAGGAAACCATGACTATATAGGAGCCCGGTCAAACTATCAGGGCTTTGAATGGAATGACAAGGTTCATTTCTTTCTGGAGGATACGCTGGAGATAAAGGAATTTGAAGAGCTGGGTGCTGAAGTATACGGCTTCAGCTTCCGGGCTAAGGATATCTATGAAGCGCTTTACGACGGAGCAAAGCCCCGGGAGAATGACCGGATTCATCTGCTCCTGGCTCATGGAGGAGATGAGAGAAATATACCGATTAACCGCAGGAAGCTTACGGAGCTGGGATATGACTATATTGCCTTGGGACATATTCATAAACCGGAGCTGATTACGGATAAGATGGCATATTGCGGCTCCCTGGAGCCCCTGGACAGAAACGAGCTTGGGGAACGAGGGTATATTTTTGGTGAGATCAGCCTGGAGGAGGATGGCAGACGGAGCACTCAAATCCGGTTTGTGCCTCACAGCGTTAGGCAATATATGAGAAGTACACTTACCGTAGACCAGGAAACTACCAATGGTTCTTTGAGGGATTTAATCAGGAGCCGGATTGCGGAGCTGGGGGAAAATAACATCTATTCCTTTGTAATACAGGGAATCAGGGACGAGAGTATCCGTTTTGATAAGGAAGCCCTCCGGTCCTTGGGTAATCTATTGGAGATCGAGGACCAATCGGTGCCGGATTATGATTTTGATGCACTTTACCGTGAGAATCCGGATAATGTGATTGGCATGTTCATCCAGAAGATCAGGGAGAATGCCGCGCGGGACGAGATTGCCCGAAAGGCACTTTATTATGGAATAGAGGCACTGCTAGGGGCTAAGGAATGATAAAGATAGAAGGGTTGGTTAGCTATGCTTTTAACAAAGCTTAAACTAAATTATTTCGGTAGGTTTCAGCAGAAGGAAATTGAGCTGAAGCCTGGGATTAATCTGATCTTCGGGGAGAATGAGTCGGGAAAATCGACGGTTCATGCATTTATCAAGGGAATGCTCTTCGGAATCGAGCGCCTGCGGGGAAGAGCCTCGGCATCGAGGGAGGATCTTTATACAAGGTATCTCCCCTGGGATTATCCGGGTGCCTTTGGCGGAAGCATGGATCTGGAAATCGGGGGAAATACATACCGGCTGACGAGGAGCTTTCATGCAAATGATAAAAGCTTTATGATTCTTAACCTTGCTACCGGGCGGGAAGTGAAGCTGCGGGAAGGGTTAATCAGTGAGCTGATTCCCGGACTGTCGGAAGCAGCCTTTAGAAATACGGTCAGTATTGAGCAGCTAAAGGCTCAGACCGACTCCGAGCTGGCTTTGCAGGTCCGCAATTATATTGCCAACCTATCCGTGGCCAAAAGCAAGGAGATCAATGTGGCGAAAGCGGTAAGCTTTCTTAATGAACAGAGAAAGCACCTGGAGTCCCTGCATAATAATGCGCAATTAAATGATCTGCGGATGGAGATAGAAGAGGGGATCGCCAAAGAGGAGAGAATGGATCAGCTTACACTGCAGCTGCAAAAGCTTCTGGAGCAGGAGCGGGAATTGCTGAAGCAGAGGGAAGAGCTGGCGGCTGCCTCCGACCAGGAAGCGGTGCGCCGCATGGAGCAGCTTCCCGCAATCTTGGAGAAATACCGTTCCTACCGGGAATTGGATAATCAGATCCGGAGGCTGGAGCTTACCCGGGAAGAGCTTGAAAAGCGGATGGAAGAGGGGAAAGGCCGGCAGCAGGCCCTGGAGCAGATTAAGGAAGATAAAAGAGCGGCACAGTCCCTGGATAATGAGATAAAGGAGCTGGACCGGCAGGCATCGGAATTGGATCGGAAGCAGGAGGAGCTGGAGCTGGGGAGCAGAAGAAGCCTGTATTATTGCGTCCTTCCCGCCGCGATAGCTGCAATCCTGGCTTTGGTGCTCACCGGCTTTGAGGCTGCCGGACTGTTGCTGGCGGCAGGCGTTCTGTTGGCCGGGGCTGCCGGGTATTATTTTCTGAACCGCAAGAATAAGAGTGTGTCCGGTGAGCTTCATAATAAGAAAGAAGAACTCTGGAGCAGAAAAGCCGAAGCGCATAATGAATTCCAAGGTATTCTCGGAAGGAACCGGGCGGAGCATGTCGAAGGGCTGAATGACCGGCAGGAGGAATTGCTGAGAGGTATTTATACTGCGGAGAATGCAAAGGAGCAGTTAGAGGATATACGGCGGCGAAGGATTGATGCTGTGGATAGTATGGATACAGTCTACGACAGCATCATGAAATATGTCCGGTATTATATACCGGCAGAGGAGCTAACGGAGAGTATAATGCAACGGCTGACCGAGGAGCTTCGTCTAAGGAAACAGGAGAGCAGCCGCCGGTGGGACAGGCTAAGCGAGGATGAGAAAGAATACCGGCTTCAGATAGAAAAGCTGCGATGGGAGATTTCAAAACTGGAGGGCAACGAGGAGGAGCTGCTGAGAAATCAGGAGAAATACCAGCAGTTGACCCAGCAGCAAGCAGCTGATGCGGTGGAGCTGGAAGCGATAAAATTAGCACTGTCCTCCATCCAGGAGCTTTCGGCAGAGATCCATGACAGCTTTGGAAATCAGCTAAACCAGGCAGTGTCCGAGGTGATCTGCGGGGTCACCGGAGAAAGGTATACGGAGCTTAAGATTGATGAAAAGCTTGGAGTCAAGGTTGGATGGAAGGGAGATTATGTGCTCCTGGAACGTCTGAGTGCAGGTACGATTGATCAGATCTATCTTGCCTTGCGCCTGGCAGTAGCTGATTTACTGCTTGGTAAGGATGAGGTTCCCCTCCTGCTTGATGACAGTTTTGCCTTCTATGATGATAAGAGAGTAAAAGCGGCACTGGCCGAGGTGGCGGAGAGAAGGCAGCTTCTCCTGTTTACCTGCCACAGGAGAGAGCAGGAGCTGCTGGAGGAATTGAAGCTTCCATACCACCTGATTGATTTGACCAGTGATTCGTGAGGAGTGGTATAATGACTGTCGACATTATACCGCACCGAAGGAAGCGCCATAACGATAGACACTTGCGGGCATAGGACAGTGCAGGCAGATGTGATGCCATTTCGAACGAAATGACTGAGCGGCCCGGCGCGAAGAGTCGTATACTACGGACGCTTAAGGATATGGAATGGTGCCAACAGATATTATCGAGCGCGGAATACAGCAAGTGTACATCCTGGAACGAAGTGCCATATCCCATGAGCCTATGTGTCCGTGGGATAAGAGGTGTTTTTCCCGGCAGCAGGCCGGAAGAGGACAGGGATCGGGTAATATACACAGATATCCTGTACGGAGGATTATGAATGCCAGAGCAACAGAAGAGAATTACAGATAAAAAGAGAGCCGGAGGCAATAACGGAAGAAACGGAAGTAATACAGGAACGAGAGAAGGGTACTCCGGGAGGAGCGGAAGCAATACAGGAACGAGAGAAGGATACTCCGGGAGGAGCGGAAGTAATGCCGGCATGAGCAGAAACATCAGCAAGAAGAAAAAAGGCAGCGGTACAAGGGGAAGCAATGCCGGAAGTAGAAAGGGCATGAAGAGACCGGTCAAGGTAACCTTACAGATGATGGTTTTGTTTGTTCTGCTTGCTGTTGCGGGAGCAATGCTTTATTTCTATCTGAATTACGGAAAAACCATATTTGATCTTCAGGCAGATGCGAAGCAGAAGGTGAAGACTTCCACGGAGGATACCTTTCGAGCCTCCCAGACCAGTCTGGTCTATGATATCGAAGGGAATCTGATCTCCACCCTGAAGGCGGAAAAAGATGTATATTATCTGGGATACAGTGATATACCGGAAGTGGCGGTAGATGCCATGGTTGTATCGGAGGACCGGAAATTCTTTGAGCATGACGGCGTGGATTATCTGGCGAATATACGGGCTGCCATTAAATTAATTGAGCATAAGGGCGAGATTACTCAGGGTGCCAGTACCATTACCCAGCAGCTGGCACGTAATATCTTCTTAACCCATAAGGTAACCTATGAGCGGAAGATAGAGGAGATTTTTATTGCCCAGGAATTGGACAAGCGTTATTCCAAGATAAAAATAATGGAATACTATCTGAATGGAATTTATTTTGCTAATGGTCATTACGGAATCCAAGCGGCGGCTCTGGGATACTTTGGGGAGGGGGTCAATGGCCTCAGCCTGTCCCAGATTGCATTCCTGTGTGCAATCCCGAATAATCCGAATCTCTACAATCCACTGACGAATATGGATCATACCCTGGAG
>JAEZFH010000132.1 GCA_023437885.1 Bacillota bacterium
GTCCTGACGGCAGCCAGCAATGCGGTGTCATCCATCTGTTCGATATCACGGCCAGTCAGCAGGCGGGAGGTATTTACTCCTACCTTACCGCATACCTTCCTTGCCACACCCTCGCTGTCTCCGGTAAGGACAACGGTTCGCACACCATGTTCCCTCAGTGCGGTAATGGCGGTTCGGGCACTTTCCTTGGGCGGATCCAGAAAACCGATGAAACCGATTAAAACCATATCCTTTTCATCGGATACGCTAAAGGCTCCAATGTCGGGAACATCGTTTTTTTGCGCCACGGCAATCATGCGAAGACCTTCGGCATTGTATTTTTCATAAGTTTCCAGCGCAATGCGCCGGGTTTTTTCATCCATGGGCAGCACAAGACCGTTCATTTCCACGTAAGAGGAAATCGTTAGGAGCTCTTCTACGGCACCTTTTGTGATAAGCTCGCGCTTTCCGTGCCTATCCTCTAAAACTACGCTCATCCTGCGGCGGGAAAAATCAAAAGGAATTTCATCCACCCGGCTGTAGCTGCTCAAAATATTCTCAAGCCCGTTCCTCGCTGCCCGATTGATTATGGCAAGGTCAATGAGATTTTTCAGTCCTGTCTGAAAATAACTGTTCAGATAGGCATAGCGCAGGATACGGGTATCTTCCTCCCCGTGCAGGTTCATGTACTTTTCCAGTACAATCTTGTCTTCGGTCAGAGTGCCGGTTTTATCGGTACAAAGCACATCCATTTCTCCGAAGGTCTGTATGGCTCCAAGGGTACGGACAATGACCCTGTGCTTTGCCATGGTTACCGCTCCCTTCGCCAGTGTAGAGGTCATAATGACAGGGAGCATCTCCGGTGTAAGTCCTACGGCAATGCTGATAGCGAAAAGCAGTGCACCCGGCCAGTTATCCTTGGCCAGGCCATTGATTAAAAACACAATAGGAACCATAACTAGCATCATGCGAATCAACAGCCTGCTGACAGAATCTACTCCGCGCTCAAAGCTGGTTTTTGCTCTGTCACCGGACAGGGATTTTGCCATTGATCCGAAATACGTATCATTGCCCGTTGCCAGAACAATTGCCGTAGCACTGCCGCTGACGACGTTGGATCCCATAAAGCCAATATTCTGTAAGTCTGTAAATGCATCCGGCTTATCCTGCATATTGCTGAATTTTTCTACGGGATTGGATTCACCGGTCAAAGCTGCCTGAGCGACAAAGGTATCCTTAGTCATCAAAAAGCGCACATCCGCCGGAAGCATATCACCAGCCGAAAGCCGGACAATATCTCCGGGAACCACCTCCTCCATTGAAATTTCAACTAAATTCCCGTCCCGCCAGACATCGGATTTGTTAGAAATCATTTTTGCCAGCTTTTCCGCTGCGGTGTTGGAACGTTGACTCTGGACAAAAGCAACCAGACTGGAGAGGAGTACAAGAGATACGATAATAAGAATCGTCAGGTAATCTGGCCTTGATGATGCCACAACATCTGTAAAATAAGTTACAATTGCAATAAGCAATAAAATAACATTAAATGGATTGATCACTGCTTCTCTGAATCTGTGCAGTACCGTGTTTTTATTTCCTGTGGTTATGATGTTCCTCCCGAGTTCATTCAGGCGGTCTTTTGCTTCATCGCCTGCAAGCCCAGCCTGCCCGGTGGAAAACTGTGAGAACAACTCCTCGACGGTAAGAAACGCATACGAAAAGAGTGTTGTTTCGATCTCCTGCCTATTTTTTTGTGCTTTTGTGATAAGACTTTTTTTGTTCATGAAATTCACTGGTATCATCCCTTTCTTAAATTAAGTATTCCCAGTGAAAACATTAAAAAAGGCAACAAAAAAAGCCGCCTCAACAGACGGCAAAGTATACGGGAGGATTAGTCCATCAGCAAAAGAGCATAATGGACTACAGCCCGGAATAAATACCGACCCATTGATTCAATGTTTTCACATTGGGTATTAAAATTATTTAACGGTTCTCGGGGTTTGCCGTCCATTGTTACACTTCCTTTCAATTACCGATGATAGCTTCATTATAGCATTGAAACAGCAAGGGGTCAATCCATTGCCGGTCCGGTTAATAGTTAACAATTAATATGCTGTTATTTATTGCAAATTAAAAGAGGTAGTTTCCCGGCAATCGCTCCTTGGATAAAAGGTTTGAGTGCAATTGAGAAGAATTTAATCACTGGGAGAAAATTCATAGAGAGTAATTGTACCATATCCGACAAAAACTTATTTAATATGATATAATGAAAGCGAAATTAGGAATTCAAGCTTGCTTGCGAATTCCGATTGGAGTTGGAGATCATGAATATGTTTTTCATTCATGATAGAATGAGGCTTAGTAGTGAGATCAAACTTGCGTATATCTCGTGATCTGAGCTGGAGATCATGAATACGTTTTTCATTCATGATAGAATGAGGCTTAGTAGTAAGATCAAGCTTGCGTATATCTCGTGATTGGAGCTGAAGATCACGAATACGTTTTATGATCATGATACATGTTCGTGATACAATTGATAGGCCTTTAGTTTTTCCAGAGTAATATTACATGATCAAGGAGAGAAATATATTGAAAACGATTGATATGACCACCGGAAATGCAACTAAGAAAATTTTACTGTTTTCACTGCCGATTTTTTTAGGCAATGTTTTTCAGCAGATTTACAGTATGTCTGACACGGTTGTAGTCGGGCGCTTTCTGGGAAAGGAAGCACTGGCGGCTGTTGGTGCATCCTCTGCGCTGGTTGTCTTTATAAACGCAATACTGATTGGATTGTGCATGGGAAGCAGTATACTTTTTGCTGAATTATATGGCTCCAAACGATACAAGGAGCTGTCTGCAGCCATATCAACCTCAACGATTTTTATCTTATCCGTAACACTACTCATCGCTATTCTTTCCATAATCTTTTTGGATTCTCTGGTTCATTTATTTCAGGTGCCGGAGGATGCCCTTATGCTCTCTAAGAGCTATTTAAGAATTATACTATCCGGCCTGCCGTTCCTCTTTTTATATAATATGGCTGCCGCTGTTTTACGTGCCCTGGGTAATTCCAGGACACCGCTGGTTTTTCTTATTACAGCCTCTGTAATAAATGTGGCATTTGACTTTATATTGGTGATTTGCATTCCGCTTGGTGTAAAAGGTCCTGCCTGGTCTACGTTTGCCGCTCAACTGTTTTCGGGTGTGCCCCTGTGCATCTATGCAGTGAAAAAACTGGGCTTTCTGGATTTAAAACTGCGCTTTGAACAAGAGATGTTTAAAAGGGTTGCCCAATATTCAATCCTGACCTCCCTGCAGCAATCGATCATGAACTTTGGGATTTTGCTTGTCCAGGGGCTGGTGAATTCCTTTGGTGTCATTGCGATGGCATCCTTCACGGCGGGGGTACGTATTGATACCTTTGCTTATATGCCTGCCCAGGACTTTGGCAACGCATTTGCGACGTATATAGCACAGAATAAAGGTGCAGGTGAGGAGGAACGAATTAAAAGCGGTTTCAGATCAGCAATCCTTTGTGCAACCATATTCTGTGCCGTTATATCGGTGGCAGTGTGGTTGTTCGCTCCGCAGCTGATCAGCCTCTTTGTACCCGGAGACGCTGCGGTGATAGAAACAGGAGGACAATACCTGCGGATTGAAGGAACCTTTTATGTACTTATCGGGTATTTGTTTTTACATTATGCTTTTTACCGCGGCCTTGGGCATTTTAATACATCGATATTTTTGACGGTGATCTCACTTGGTATAAGAGTAGTGCTCTCTTACAGCTTGGTATGGCTGGGCTTTGGGCTGCAAAGCATCTGGTGGAGTATTCCAATCGGGTGGGCGCTTGCTGATATTGCAGGGTTTGTTCGATATTATCAGCTTAAAAAGCGCAAAATATTATGATGAATCTAATCTCCTTTAATCTAATCAAATGTTTCCCTATGGAATAATAGTGACCAATTTGAACATTTATAGTGTCACAGAAAAAGGCGTCCGAATCTCCTGTTTGCATAATCGTGATAACCTCGCGTATATATACCCATTTGCTAAGCCAAAGGTGAGCCAATTTATTTTGATAGACTTTCTTAGGAATAAAGTGTAAATTAGAAGCAGCATGTTGATTACATATTGTTGTACGATAACAAGGTAAATATTTAAACTTACAAAAGAGATTATTAATATACGATGGGGTGCAATATGAATATTTTTGTTGTAAGGCATGGAGAAAGCTATAACAATACACAAGGTAAAATGTTGTCTACTACGGATTTAGATTTAACGGAAAAGGGAATAAGGCAGGCAGATGCTCTCAGTAAAAATATTAGTAAATTAATCGAGCCAAATCAATTTCACTATATTTTTAGCAGTCCATTAATTAGAGCAGTTCAAACTGCCGCAATTGTAGGCAATACACAAAAGATAACCACAACCAGATTATTGGGTGAGATGAACTTAGGGGTGCTTGAAGGCTTAACTTGGCATGAGAGATTTCTAAAATATCCGGATGTTGACATAAATAATGCGTTGTCACAGGTAAATTGTATTGAGGGAGAAAGTTATTTAACAGTAGAGAAGCGTTGCACTGAGTTTGTATACCGCTTTCTCAAGAATATGGATAACAATTCGTATGTACTAATAACAACTCATGGTATTACTATGCGCATATTAACAAATGTTTTGCTGAATAAACCAAGAGAACATGTGAATTATTTGAATTGGGCTGAAAACACAGCGGTAACACATATTGTATTTGATAATTTGAAGGGCTACGGCAAGGCAGTCTGCATTAATGATAGACGGCATTTGTTTTCAAATGAATTGAGAAACAATGAATATGAAGCCTGGGGATTATTTTCAAAAGCAGATTATTTAACATTATCTTAGGACTTATTTTATAATGAGGTATGGTTTGAAGCAAGGTTACCATATTTATTTTGTTTGATTGAGCAGAGATATGGGAGTATACTAAAGCGTGTATAAACCTTAGGGTACTCCCGTAGAAAGACCACTATACTTTCTGAAATGCTTTGTTTGTAAATGACGGTAAGAAGCTATTATTATTTAGCCTTTCAAGCGCTTTCTGCTTACTTCCTTTTGCCGGAATACCAAACGAACCGTTTTTCGTGGCGTTGAAGCCTCAGGAG
>JAEZFH010000138.1 GCA_023437885.1 Bacillota bacterium
AACCTCCTTTTAATGTTTGTTTGGACGACTGGCATTTTTCAGAGGCTTCGTATAGATGCATTTTAATATAAAAAATAAAATGTTGGAAGTATGTTTATTGACACACCCCAACATTTATTATAGAACCTTTAATCCATTATACAGTTAAATGATCAGCAAACAAATTGAGCCATTGATTCTCCCTGAACAAGACAGCACATTCCGAATGTACTGGCAGCACTTGTGGGAGCAGTCAATGGCTTCAATTTGCGAAACTATGAAAACGGAAGAAGAAAAAATATAGTTTTATTATAACACATAATTCCAAGAAAGGTAGTCTTTTTTTAAAATTTAAAATATTGTTAATATATTTCAAGAAAACTATCCTGAATTCAGGGGTTTTAATTGAATAATTATCTGCATATGGATCGTTCATCCAATCGCTGGTCTATTTTGTGAGCGATGTTTACATCCTATAAAACATAAACCTCCGGCAGGATGCGCACTCGCGCGCGGGGTACTATGCCAGCCATACCGACAGCGCTCAGTGCATGAGTCCGCAAGAGGACTCTTTATTTATATTCTCAGCATAAGCAATCAGCTTCTTGGAGATTCGTAGTCTCTGAAAGATGGAAGCGTAGGTAATTGCATCTACACCCTCTAAAAAGTTCTGGGGAAAGTTCTTTTTCATTCCTTTATTTCTTAATAAAAGAGCAGCCTTATTATATGCTATGGCGGCTTCCGCTTCACTCTGGTAACGGCCGATCAGGTAATCCCCGTTGATATGTATTTTTGCAAGATAGCAGGCTCTTCCCTTAATGAGTATCCTGGTGACACCGTGATATGGATTTATTACCTCAATGTTGTGATAGCTGTAATCCGTGTCGTCACCATTGGAAAAAACATAATCCTTTCCTGGAACGGCATAGTTTTTTATGCCATACCGGGAAAGGATGTTCACCTGCATCCCATAATCGGATACAAAGAGATGGCCTCCCCGCCTCATTATTTTATGATGGGCATAATAAAAAAGATCTTCTGCATCAAAGCGGAGACAGGTGTTTTGATCCAGATAATAGTGAAAATATCTCTTTTTAAGGTAAATCGGATTCTTAAAATAAATACGGTTATCCCGGTAATTAATTAAAACCACCCACTTATGAAAGGTGAGAGAACAGCGCTTGGAATAATCCAGGATTGACGGACCGGACTTGTCCTCCAGGACTTCTTGTGCCTCCTGGTAAGCCCGGTTTGCACCGGCTTCGGTAGGATAGCTTCCCAGACTGATATGCTTGCCCAGATAAGTAATACTTGACCGGTAATATACCTCCCCGCTCTTTGTACAGGATTGATAGACTCCAGGTAACATAATCGCCTCCGATTTGCTGCCGCTTTGCAGCATTTCAAATTTAGTCTTTTTAACAATATAGCAGATATGCCGTATCAGTGCAAGATGGGAAGGGGTCAATGACATGAGAGTCAAAAGTACTAGAGGTACTATTCGGATAAGTGTAAACGCATATATCTGTTATGTGCCTTTTGACACACAGATCATCTGTAAAATGACTGGATATATATTAACAAATTATTAAGGTCCATTTGTGTAGAATGACTTATTTTGTGCCTGAAAATCGTACTAAAGCAGTAGAATATGTATAAAGTTTCTTAAAAGCAAGTAAAAAATTTAATATATCCTTAATAAAATGTTAAATTTATCTTGTGCAATATTTATGAAAAAAGGAGTACCTAACCGGAACAATATTGTTACTATTTCCCTGTGATGGTAAATGAAGGAATTGGTATATCGTGGTTTATAACGAAATTGAAGTTGTCTTCTTGACATGAAATCAACCGTTGCCTATAATTCTGATATCATTACCAGTCATTCCATTAAATGGAAAATTTTAACCAGTTAAATCTCAAGAAAAGAGGATAAATTTATGTCAATGATAAATTTGTTTCTTCAAAAGAGGAAAATGCATGAAAGCCAGTATGGTTTTGTAATGGTTTTTATAGCTTATGCATTATCAGTAATGATGCTGTTTGTGGGTTCCGATTTGTTTTATAACATCAACTCGACAGCAGCAGGGATAAGCACAACTGATGAAGAGACAATAGAGAAGATGAAGAAGGAAATGCCTGATCTGCAAGCTGCGGAGCTTACAGCATTATTAATGCAATCAAAGGAACTATATCCATTTGCGCTTGCAGAAATATCGGAAATGGGTCTCGGACGGATACAGGCAAAAGTGGAGAGTACGGAGAATCCGGTGAATGAGCCGAAGGTCAGGAAGGAGGCACTGCTGCTCAGGAATGAGTTTGCCGGTCTGAACCCGGACGGAGGAATGGAGCTTACTCTTGAACCTGAATCTGTAAGCGGTATTGTTGCATCGCCGGAGGACCTCCTGCCGGCCGGTACGGCCAAGCAGGAAACAAAAGCAGAAAAGGATGCGCAGGCCAAAGATAGTGCAGATGTTGCCAAAGATGCTGCTAAGGAGGCTGACAAGAAGGAAATATATAGCATGTCGGCAGAGGAAGACGCAACGGATTATGTATATGACGTAACAGAAAAAGAGATTGGCATGCTTCAGCGTATCGTCCAGGCGGAAGCCGGGGGCGAGGACATGATAGGAAAGATACTGATTGTCAATGTAGTTATGAACCGCATCGCAGATAAGAGCTTTCCGGACACGGTTGAGAAGGTTATATTCCAGAATAAGGACGGGGAATATCAGTTTTCCCCGATAGATGATAAGAGCTATTGGTCTGTGAAAGTATCCAAGAAAACCAAGGAGGCAGTAGTACGTGCACTGGAGGGTGAGGATTACTCCAAAGGGGCTTTGTATTTCATTGCCAGGAAGCGGACCAAGTCCAGCAGTGCCGAGTGGTTTGACAATAATCTGGAGTGGCTGTTCAAGCATGGCGGGCACGAATTTTATAAGGAAAAGTAGAAGAAATACTTATTTTTCATAAGTATTTGCGTATTGTATCCGGTGAAATGGCATGTTATAATACTTGAAACTTGTGACGTGTGAAAGTGTCTGTAAGATATGGAATACTTGAACAGATACTTTTCCCTTCCCAGGAGCAGTTAGACTTAAAAGGATATCGCAGGACTTTAATATTGGTGATGATAGCGATGTACGAAGAAAGCTCGGGGATGCCAGTGTCAAGTAAATATGAGTAAAGGGGATTAAAACGATTATGAGCCTAATGTATAGGAGCACAAGAGATTCCAACAACAGGGTAACCGCATCCCAGGCTGTTTTGCAGGGCTTATCCCCGGACGGAGGTCTGTTCGTTCCGGAAACAATACCAGTTCTGCAAAAGTCAATGGAAGAGCTGTCAAAACTGGATTACCGGGAGACAGCTTATGAGGTAATGAGACTGTTTTTAACGGATTATACTGAGGAAGAGCTGAAGGAGTGCATTGTAAAGGCATATGACGGTAAATTTGATACTTCTGAGATTGCTCCCCTCAGACAAGTGGGAGAGGCCTATTACTTAGAGCTTTTCCATGGGGCTACGATTGCATTCAAGGATATGGCTTTGTCCATACTGCCGCATTTGCTTACAAAGGCGGCAAAGAAGAATGCGGTCCGGGAGGAGATCGTTATATTGACCGCAACCTCCGGAGATACTGGGAAGGCAGCGCTGTCTGGCTTTGCCGACGTGGAGGGGACAAGCATTATCGTCTTTTACCCGAAGGATGGTGTCAGCAGTGTTCAGGAGAAGCAAATGGTCACCCAAAAGGGCAGGAATACCCATGTAATAGGCATTCGCGGAAACTTTGATGATGCCCAGACCGGTGTAAAGAAGATGTTTAACAATACTGATCTGGCGGCGCGCCTTAAGGCTGCCGGTTATCTCTTTTCTTCAGCCAATTCGATCAATATCGGCAGATTAGTGCCTCAAATCGTATATTATATTTACTCTTATACTTCTTTATATAAGAAGGGACAGATTGAAAAGGGTGAAAAGATTAATTTTGTTGTTCCCACCGGCAATTTTGGCAATATTCTTGCAGCATATTATGCAAAGCATATGGGACTTCCCATCGATAAGTTAATCTGTGCATCCAACGAAAACAAGGTACTTTATGATTTCTTTGAAACCGGCTGCTATGACAGGAACAGAGAGTTCCTATTAACAGCATCACCCTCCATGGATATTTTGGTGTCCAGTAATCTGGAGCGGTTGATCTACCATGCTGCCGACGGAAATTCCGATAAAACAGCCGAATTGATGAATGCGCTGTCAACAAGCGGTGCTTATGAGATAACACAGCAGATGAAGGAACAGCTTACGGGCTTTCTGGGTGGCTGGGCTTCCGAGGCTGAGACAAAAGCAGTAATTGAAAAAGTCTATAAAGAGAACGGATATGTAATAGATACCCATACTGCAGTAGCCGCAAGCGTATACTGCAAATATGCGGAGGGTACCGGTGATGCAACAAAAACAGTAATTGTGTCAACGGCCAGTCCATATAAGTTTGGCAGGAGTGTACTGGAGGCTCTTCATATTCCGGAAATACCGGAGGATGACCATGAGCAGGCACGCATGCTTTCAAAAATATCGGGTACGGACATCCCTGAGGCAGTGGAGGAAATCCGTTCCGCCCCGGTAGTGCATACAAAAGTATGTGATACTGGAAAAATGCAGGCAATCGTTGAGGAAATTTTGAAAATAATCTAATTATGACAAATGCCTGACATAAATTTGACATAATCTAAGTGCATATTATAGCTATAGTCAAAGCAACAATAGATGAACCGCAAAACTTAATCGAAGCGCAGATGATGTCACATCCTATTCTACATCAGCGGGGAGAGAAA
The DNA here is from genome assembly GCA_023437885.1 of Bacillota bacterium. Taxonomy (GTDB): domain Bacteria; phylum Bacillota; class Clostridia; order Lachnospirales; family Lachnospiraceae; genus Mobilitalea. The sequence goes on from JAEZFH010000138.1 coordinate 4,815, forward strand.
GGCTTGGCGGTGAACGCTATGAAGAGGGGGTATCCCCGCAAGCATTTTGACTAAGGTATAATCTGCCTAACACAGGAAATTAGGGCGGTTCAGGATAACGGTCAATTGGTAAAAAATCCAAATTACTCGGATAAAAAGACTTGACCTTTTTTTCCTTTATTGTTATAATCATCTTGTTGTTGGAAGATTATAT
>JAEZFH010000140.1 GCA_023437885.1 Bacillota bacterium
CAATGCCCTGAATTCCACGGACTAATCTGCTTATCGTGAACATTATAGCATTATTTTGGTATGGCGTCATTACTAAATTCGACTTTTACATTATTTTCTGAACAGAAATCGCCAATAATAGGGAAGAAGGAGCGTAGGGACTGTACTCACTTCCTCCCCCCTTAGACAAATCCCACGTTGTTAATTCTGTCCCCTGTTCTGCTGCTGCAGGTAACCGGAGTGACAAGGTGTTACCGGTCAAAAAGTATAGAGGGGCTTTTTAAGTACCGGTTAGCCGGCTGCTGCAGCAGCTTCTACTGAGTCAGATATTGTTACGTTCCTTGCTTCCTTTCGTTCCGCCTTGGTTTTGCTTCTCCGGATAAGGTAGATGCCAGATAGAATTCTTTTGGATAAGAAGGTCATTTGTGATATGTTATACTTCCTATGTGATTCCCATTCTCTCTCGAAGCTGCATTTCGGCTATCTGAAATGGAAGCACTGCTTCATAAATAATCTTGTGTCACGATTGATGCGGGTAGGCTCCGGGGCCTCCGGAACCGCCCACACCTTCTGTCCTGTCTCCTTCCTTATCTTCTTTATCACACACTCCTTTCCCCGGGGGATAAAGTAGAGCCAGGAGTCATCTCCCCCTACCCCATCTAAATTTCGGACAAACTGTACAAGCTTTCTCAAATCCCATTCTGACTGGCCTCCTACCGCAATCCGGACCGAGCAGCGGAGCAATTCCTCCCGATTCTGCATAAGGTCCGTTCCGAAATCCAGAAGGATGTATTCGTAGTCCTTTCCCATAATCTGAATCATTTGATCAGGCTTAACCTCCCGATAACAGCTTATCCTGTGATACGAGAATTGGGTTGCGGTTTCACTGCTCCATTCATAAGCACCCTGGATCAGTCCCATATCCCGGTGTCCGTTGCATTCCAGCAATGCCGTCCGCTTTCCAAGCTCCTCTCCAAGATAAAATGCAAGCAGCAGACCGGTATGTGTCACACCTGTTCCATGATGAGTTCCGATCAGTCCGATTACCTCCCGGGTCCTCAGCCTGGTTTGATGAGCCAGTTTATTGAACAGTATCGGGTTCTTCCTCATACAGCAGCCTCCTCCTTCCTTTTTTCCGATAGAAAGCCGGCCTTTTGCCACCGCTTAGGCGGTTAGCTCCGAGTCCCAATAATTCGTCAAATAATTCCTGCCCGTTCCGGGCTGTAGTCTTTGCATAGGGATTCGGTTCATAAGGAATACGGTAACAGCTCCGCTGCTCCATATTGGCCGTAACCCGCAGAAATTGCTTACCGTCCAGGAAGCTGAACAAATAGAAAATCTCTTTATATTCTGCTATTCTATCCAGTGCCTCTTCTGCATAAGCCAACTCCCACTCCTTGGCACCGAGCACCAAAAGCTTGATGTCTGCCTCCAGAAATTGCTTCTGATTATCCTCTGATAACCTTCCATAGTCCACCAGAAGTACAGAGGCTTCAAAAGTCTCACCGAACGCTCCGGGATCCCTGCTTCGAACAGATATCCCCTGAAAGCTTGGGTTCTCCTGCCGGTCCGCCTTCATTTCCACATAATTCTTTATTGATTGAATGCATTCGCTTGAATTGCTCTCCTGGTATAAGCAGCGAACGCCGCGACTTTTCAGATAGAGGCATAGCCGAAAAGCCAGATGGGTCACTCCAACCCTGGGCTGTGAGCCTGCAATGGCAACCGTTATCCGGTGACCTGGCTCCCAATTGCTGTGACTTCTTCCCTTTAGCACGAACAAGTGCTTTTCCAACTGTTCTATTGACGGATACCTTAAGACAGGTTTAAATCTCAGACAACGGTTAATAATCCGCTTCAACTGCTCCGAGCAATCCGCTTTTTGATCTATATTGGGCATGTTCCTGGAATTCGGTGATATCTTTGTCCCGGATGCCATATAATAAAGCAACATGCCAATTCCATAAATATCACAGCGTTCATCGATCTTTCCCAAGCGGTAAAGCTCCGGAGCGGCAAAGCCTTTGGTAGCAGCCCTTAAGCTCCCCCCGCGATGTTCTTCCAGGTAAACAGCACTTCCAAAGTCAATTAATTTTAGATGTGAATCGCTGATCAATATATTCTCCGGCTTCAGATCCATATATAGAAGCGGCCGGTCGGATGAATGTAGATAACGAATTAAACCGCAGAGTTGAAGCGTATACTTAATTATGACATCTTCCGGGAGAGGTCCCTTCGTCCGGACATATTCCTTCAGGGTACTGCCCTCCAGATATTGTTCGATAATATAGGAACCTTCTTCATCTTCCTCAATATCATAAATTATAGGGATGCAGGAATGCTTCAGCTCCTTTAATATTATTGCTTCGTTTCGTTGTAAATCATATAAGGGATGGTTTTTAGAAATACATTTGATTGCCCGATAAGAATTTAATTTGATGTGTCTGGCCAGATATACCCTGGCAGTGCCTCCGCTGCCAAGCAGACGTAAGATTTGATATTTTTGAAACCAGATTTCCTGCTGCATTCTCTCCTTTCCTATCCGTATTATTAAACAGGAAGCAAGTCACATTACTATTATAACCAGATAATGGAATGAAATCAATCTTTTTCCCGTTGTTTAAAATCATGATTATTTGAAATAATTTTGTTATAAATGACTGCCGGCCTGCAGATAATGTCCCGAAAACACGGGATAGATTAACACAAATTTCATATCTGGGCATATTGACTTTACTTGTGTTTTAAATTATACTTTTTTTACACCAATGGATGGTTTTCGTGTCCTACGTTAATCAGTTCCTGTTTAGTACAGAAAGGGGTGTACTTTATGAAGATAGAAAAAATCAGTGACAACCAAATTAGATGTACCTTAAATAAAAGTGATCTGATTGACCGGGAGCTGAAGATAAGCGAATTAGCCTATGGCACAGAGAAGGCAAAGGCTCTGTTTCGTGATATGATTCAACAGGCTTTCTACGAATTCGGATTTGAAGTAGATGATATTCCGCTGATGATTGAAGCTATTCCGGTTTCCACAGAATGCTTGATCCTGGTAATCACCAAGGTAGAGGATCCCGATGAGCTGGACACCCGTTTCTCCAAGTTTTCCTCCTTCAACGTTCATGAGAACACCGAGAAGACGGAAGCAGATGAGGATTCCTATGCGGATGAAATAATAAATTGCTTCGACCAGATGGATGATGATATAAATGAAGATATTCTGGACAGTTCTAAGGAAGATACCCTGGAGGAGCCGGAGCTTCCCGCAGGCGAAGGTTCCGCAAAGGCCGCCCATATTCCTGCGAATTTAATTAAGATATATTCTTTCCGCTCCCTGCAGGAAGTAACCCAACTGGCTTATATCATGGTTGGTACCTACAACGGCACCAATACCCTATATAAGAATCCGGTGAATTCCACCTATTACCTGGTAATCGGCATCACCGACCATACTCCGGAGGAATTCAACAAGGTATGCAATATCATCTCAGAATACGGTAAAGTAGAGCGTTCCACTTACGCCAGCTCCAGTTTTTATGACGAGCACTATGAGGTAATCGTAAAAGACCATGCCTTGCAGATCCTTTCCGTTATGTAACAACGACTTGCGGCAAGCCGCTTGTCATGATTTCAAACCAGAGAGCTGCCCCATTCGTGTGGCAGCTCTTTTATGTATTCCTGTGAAAATCCGGCTTGTACTACTTCTGTGCCACATTAACATCAGTTGAAGATAAGTAACTGTAGTGAAGGAGGGAGGAAGACAGGTACTTCCTAGGACTGTGCGTCCCACATCACAATGAAAGCGGAATAAAAAATGGTTCTATAATAAATGTTGGGGTGTGTCAATAAACATACTTCCAACATTTTATTTTTTATATTAAAATGCATCTATACGAAGCCTCTGAAAAATGCCAGTCGTCCAAACAAACATTAAAAGGAGGTT
>JAEZFH010000244.1 GCA_023437885.1 Bacillota bacterium
TTTCTGGGCAATATATTCCGACGGATCACAGCCGACATTTTCCCTTTGAAAATAGGTATGTATCTCACAATTCCAATCGATATTAAAAGCAATCGCCCGGCACTTCAGAATGCCGGTCAGATCCTCCGGCCTTTCCTTCCTGGGACCGTCCTGGTACAGATACAGCTTAGAGGGCTTCGCTTCCTTTATGACTTCAAATACCTGCTCAAACTGTTCCGGTCTGGCAAAAAAAATCATCAGCACCGCAATATCTATCTTAGCTTCTTTCAAAAATATCCCCCATTCTGCTGCCAACCAGCGAATTTTGGATGTGAAAGCTTTGCTTCCACATCGGGCAGCAGCAATATTTGCAACTGAACTGCTGCACTATTCGCACACTCTCCTTGTAACTGATCTGCATACATCAGAAGCGGAAAACCTTCGGAAAAATCAACCGAATATCCATAGATAAGGAACAAGGTTCCCGTCTCGGAAGGTACGATAAAGGAAGAAAATTCCGAAAAACAGAACCGAAAGCAATACCAGGCATTTTTTTGTCCTTGCATCTTCATCCCCTTCCGATTTCAGCGAAAGGATGCGATCCAGCAATATTACACTGGCATACAGATAATAAAATGTCGGTCTCTCCGCTGTCCTGGTAAACATCCGGAAGGTCCAAAGCATGATTACAGCGAAGTGCAAATTAATGAAAAACAAATTATCCTTATCCGCCTCCAGCAGCCTTTTCCTGTAAACGACCCCCAGAAATCCTATAACCAAAAGAATCAGAAGGAAAATGCCTCCGTTCCCGGTGCTCTCTATGGTATAATCATAATTCATCCAATCCGTTATCCAGGCATACAGCCTTTGAAAGAATATTCCTGTCACTGCATAAACTGCAAGGATTACCAGATGATACTTTTTCTTCCAGGGAACCCAACCGATAAAAAATGCCGGCAGAAAAAATAAAGCTGATTTATGCAGAAGGAAAGCTGTTCCCACAAAAATTAAAAAAGTGATTGCTTTTCGTTTTTTTGCGGCCTCATAGGCAAAGAGACATACCGACATAGCCAGCATCTGACGTAAGCCTGCCATGGAGAATGCAAAAAGCCCAATGGTATAATAAAAGTATACTGCATATTTTTTGTTGCAGGCATAACGTTTCAGAAAGAAAAACAAGCTTATGCATATGAATGCCGAAGTAACAGCAAAGTAAAAAAAGACGCTATAATGAAGCTCTCCAATTAATTTGGTCAGAATATAAAAGCCCGCTTCTTTTCTCTCCCAGTAGAATTGTATGTTCTTATTTGCTGCATCAAGGAAATTATATGCATATCTGCTGTAATCCCCGGAAAGAGGGGATTTGAAGATCATAAGGAAATAGATGGAAAGGCAGGAAAGAAAGAGAGTAAACTTCTCCCCTTTCCAGGCTTTATATCCGTGTTTGTACCCGGCATTATTCTCCGGCTTATTTAATTGAAACAATGCTGATGCAGCAAGAATTGCCAATAATGAACCGTATATTATCATATTTCCTCCATCTACTCCTTAAGCGGCTTTCAATCTCAACCTCTCCTTTGATAAAATATGTAATAAAAGATTTTTGGTGACTGCCTCATATTTTCAGGAAAGCAGACTCTCGTATATGTCGATATATTCCTTGCAACATAATTCCATGCTAAAATGCTCTCTTGCGTAGCTTACACAGTGCCCGGAATAGTATTCCTTACCGTTGCTTCTAACCTTTTGAAGTTCTTTGAGAACCCCTTTTAAACCTTTACCCGTTACCAGATGGCCGCATCCCTCTCCCAGCAATTCCGGTAAAGCTGTGGAAGAAAAGGCAATCGCAGGCGTTCCGCAGGCTAAGGACTCCGCTACCGTCTTGCCAAAAGATTCCTCCCTTGAAAGAGATACATAAACATCGCCAACATTATAAAGCCTTGCCAGAGATGAGGTACTATCTGTAGCCGGTATGTTTCTTACATTATCCGGGAATTCAATTCTGGTATTGATATTTCCTACCAACAGGATGATGCATTCCTTTTCCTCCACCCCCACCGTTTGTTTTCTTTTATATTCCCTTTTTAATCGGTCAGCTAGTTTCAGGAAGCCCTTAAGTCCTTTGGTATTACCCCATATTGAAGCAACTGAAAGGATTACGAATTTTTCCTCGATACCCAGCTCCTTACGCAGCTCCTTTGCCTCCATGGGCTTGAATACCTCCAGATCGATGCCGTTATAAATCCGCTTTATGAGGAAGGCATCCTTTAAGAAGGAGCATCTTGCCTGGTTCGTAATCCATTCCGATACCCCGATTACAGCAAGCCTGTCAAGCTTCGCAAAATATTTCTTTTTATCCTTCCAGAGCTTACTGCACCGGTCGAAGAACCAGGAGGGAAGGGTATTTCTATTATTGGGGCATCTGCTGCATCCTTCGCGCCACTGATAACACCCATTAACCGTATAATGGGTGCACCTTCCGGTGAAAAACCAGCAGTCATGAAGCACTATAACCGTAGGAAGCTTCTGGTCCGCAAGGTAGTCCAGAAGCAGATTTAAATGTAGATAATTTCCGTGCACATTTCCAAGCTGCACAATGTGCGGCTTTTGTTCATCGATATATTGAATCAATTTTCTTGTTGCCCCGCAGGAAAAATACCCCTGAAGACCGGATATCCTGGAACCCAGAGCATGAAGCTTCCTGTCGGCTGTGGACCCAATAATAAAATATTCTTCATCCTCTCTTGATTTCCTGTGATTTTTGCTGCCTTCCCTCTTCCCGTAAGCATAGGCAATAAGGCATGTATGTCCCTGCTTCTTTAAGCACTCCCGTATCTCCTTAACTGTCCTCCCAGTACTTAATACCCCGTAAACTTCATTTATGAGAAGTATCTTCATCACTACCTCCAGGATGCTTGCTTAGCGGTATCTTAAATCTTATTCCTCCCATAGCTTAAATATCCCTGTGTGGCTGCAATTTGGCATCGGGAAAGCTCTGCAGCTTTTTCGTCCGAGAGATTTCTGTAAAGCTTCCCCTGTCATCTTTATGGCTGATTATAGGAATCACAAGCTGCTCCAAGGGTATATAGCCCTGGCCTTCTGAAACCCTAAGATGGTATCAGCAAGCTCCTGTAAGGTTGCATGGTAGCAATATTCCTCCTTCAGCCGGTAATATCCATCCCCGCAGGGAGGGACATCCTCCTTTTTACCTCCATTATGGTGCAATGCGCCATTACAAATTCCGATGGAAGATGCTGCTTTGCAGTTCCTAACCAATACTAAATACGGTTTGATACACTGACATTCTTTACAACCCAGGCAATATCCCGGTGTAAGCACTGTCGAATTTCTTCCTTCCTGTGTGCCTTTATCCCCAGCCTCCAGGCATTTCTTCTGCATACTTCTATTTTATCGGGATGGCTTACTATATGTGACAGTACCGGATAAATTTCTTCCTTTTTTCCAATGCAGATCGCTCCCCGGTTCTTTTTCAGGTAGCGGATGCCTTCATTGCTAAGAGGTCCTACGGCAATTACCGCGCAAGTGGAAGCCAGGCAGTCAATGGTTTTCGTGGAAAAGGAATATTTGGTCAGGAGCCTGTTCCTCAAATCAAAGCTCTCTGCAAGCAGAACAATGTCGGTCTCTTTATAAATTCTCCTCAGAATTTCGGCAGAAACAAAACCCTTGAAGAAAACCGACCTTCCGTCATTGAATGCATCCCGCACCCTTCTTCCAGGTCTGTCCCTGCTATATATCTCCAGGGTTATCTTAACCTCCTCCCGGTTAATCCTGGCTATGGCCCGAGCTATGGACAGGAGTGTCTTATCCCGGTTACAGTAAAGTCTTCCTGCATACACCATCTGGATCGGCTTCGAAAGCTTTTTTTCCTCCAAAGCTTTAGTAAAATCACCGCCTTTATATAAAACGCTGCTTTCTACTCCCAGCGCTTTCCTAAACTCCTTTGCCTGCATTTCCGACAGGGTGTAATATTTACTATAGAAGGCTGCATTTCTACTTATATCCCGCCGAAGCAGAATTCTTCGTATCCAATAGAAGGGGGAGAGGTTTATCTGTCTTAGGGAGTATTCGTCGTCACCAGTAAATGCAACAACAGGTACTCCGGTAACGGAATGAAGAATGCGTTCCATGTAAAGTACCTTTCTGGAGGAAAACCGCAGACTGAAGATAATATCCGGTTTAAATTCCTTCAGAAACTCCATAAGCAGACTCCTTTTCCAATCTGTCTTAAGCCAGACAGCATCACGGAGCAGCCGGAGCACTCCTCCGAATATCAGCTTGATCCCTTTCTTTATCCGGAAGTATCTCATTGGAGTCAAGGCAGAAAGAGATCCCTTTCCAGTCTTGTGAGCCTTGTTTCTACGTAATCCGATATGCAAAATGTGTTTACACAAAACTTCAGCTTCACAGAAGGCATGTGCGGAAATACAGGTACAAGACGGTGCGGCATGTTTTGTTGTATCAGTACCATTGCTGGTAAACCATTTCCCCCCACTCTTTGGCTTTACCAGATTTTTTAACGCCATCCAGTCAGTGATTTGAAAATATTCGCTGCAGCAGGGATTATCCGGCATACCGGATGACAGATACAGATGAGCCAGCTGGCCGTCAAAGTTCTCGAACCAGTTGGTCATCATATTGTTTGGATATAATTTGTCATTCCATAAATCCTCCGAAAGAATCAAAAGCTTCATCCCGGCCTCTTTTCTGTACAAATAAAAGTCTCATACAACTTCTTAATCCGAAACTCTGCGTTATTGGCTATAAAGGCACAAAGGCCCGGATACCGATAAAAAGCAGTGAACATAAGCTTATACTTAAGAGGTGTCACTTCATTGTACAGTGTCCTATAATAGGCATTCTCATACAGTATCAACAGCTCCTGCATGTTATTTGTGTTCTTTGTGTCTCTTTTACAGCTAAAATAAAAGTGCATCAGCTTAAGACAAAGATATTCATAGGAATATTCAAAAAGCTCTCTGTCCTTATCTGCAAAGAAACGAATTCTGTCCTCCAAGACTCCGTAAAAATCCGTAGACTTATAATGATTTTCCTTTCCGGCCGCACTGAGCAGCTTCTGATAATTATAATAAAGGGGCTTTTTTGTTACAACCACCTTGTCAGAGCGGTACAAAAGCATATAGGTCAGTGCTTCATTCTCATATTTGACAGGATCATTGACCAGATATAACAGTCCTTCAAAGAGCTCCCTTTTGTACAGCTTTCCGACCACTCCCGATTTTATCCTCCTGCTTAAAATAGCTTCCTTCCCGGAATAGACATAAGTGCTACCCTTCATGAATATTTCCTCAAAATTACAACCACTTCCGCTATACAGACCGCAGGCTGACATTTGAGTCTGATGTTTTATGCATAGAAACAGAAGATATTTTATATAATGCCTGTGAATAAAATCATCACTATCCAGGAAGGCAATATATTCTCCCCTTGCATTTTGAAGCCCTGCTTTTCTCGCGCTGGAAACTCCGCCATTCCTCTTATGTATTATCTTAATCCTTTCGTCCATTTTAGCAAGATTGTCACAGATAGCCGGGCTTTTATCTGTGGAGCCATCATCGACCAATATTATTTCAATATTTTTATAAGACTGACCTATGACACTTTCTACACAGCGCCACAGGTACTTTTCCGCCTGATAAACAGGTATTATTACACTAACAAGGTTATTTTCCGTCATTCTACTATTTTCTCCCTTCACTTTCCTTATGATATTTCCCTTTTTTTCAGCCTCTTTCTTCTTTTATCCTGCCATCTGTTACCTGCGTCTTCTGCTTTCCCGGTCTATTCTTTCGCAATCAACTGATACCTTCCGTAGGATGGGTGGTCTAGTCCTTCACAATCAGCTGATACTTTCCACTGGGTGCACGATCTATAACATCGGTGAAGTACAGCCTGAATACGGTTTCTGCTCCCAGAAACTTCTCGATTGCGTTACTTATCAATTCTCCGGATATCTTTTCCCTGGAAGACTCTGACAGAATGCATAAGATATTCAGAGAACCGTCTTTCTTTTGCCGAAACTGTATCTGCATTACCATATCCGATAATTGACTGATCAGCACGGATAATTGAACCTGGCTGAACCGGCCTCCTCCTGTCTCAAGAAACTCGGCTTCTCTTCCTGCGATTCCCTTAATCACAGGATGAACACTTCCACAGGAACAGGTGCTTCCCTCCCCCGGCAGAATCAGATCTCCGATATCATATCGGATCAAAGGTGTGCCGAAGGTATCAAAGCCTGTAACAAGCAGCTTTATGCCTTCTTCCGTCGGTATATGCTCAAAGATCCCCGTATCAATGGCTTCATGATAAGAGCCATGGCTGCATTGGATTATAAAGGGAGCTCCTTCGTTGGAAGCATACTGATCCGACACTGGACAGCCAAAGACTTTCTCAATGACTTCCCGGTGATGGGGAAGCACTGTTTCGGAGGTGGTAAAGACTGCCTTGGGAGTAAAAGAAGGTTTCATCTGATTCTCCTCCATATATTTGGCAATGGTGTAGATTGCCGAGACAAAGCCATCAATGGCTTGGGGCTTGAACCGGTTTAAATCTTTTATATATAAGGGAAGATTTTTTTCCGTCAGATGGTAGGTGGAATAAAGCCGCTGTCTTAAAGGATAATTATTTCGCCAGAAGACAGGTCTTTTAGGAAAATCCTCCGTGATTTTTTTGCCAAAGAATCTGGCGGATTTCATTTTATTATTGTGAAAACCAAAGGTCAGCTTATAGGCGTCCAGATACGCCATCCTCTGCTGCACATCCACCGGCCGTTTCCTTACCACAAGAGGAATACCTCCGGTTCCTCCGGTACGAGAGCGAAAGCTCTTTCTTTTGGAGACGGTGTAGATACTGCTTAGATTTTCCTTCAGCACCGTCTTGGTAAGCACCGGAAGCTTTTGAATATCCTCTGCGGATTTGATCTCCTCCATGGGAATACCCTGATAGAACTCGCGGTAAAAGGGACTGTACGCAACCGCATAATGAAGCAGCCTTATAAATCTTCTATCTTGAATCCTCTGTTCCTTTTTAGGATTGTTGTGCTTAGTATGGGAAAACAACTGAAGATATTTTTTATAAACACCTGTATAACGCCTGGTATAAAGCATCAGACCATATAAGCTGATTGCAATATTCTGGCCAAAGACAGGCAGGCGGTAATAAATTCTCAGAGCAATCCGTTCCATATTGAGGCCCTCCTCTATAGTTCCATGGTAAGCAGCAGGATGCTGTTTATTTTTTCTACCTCAAATTTCTCCTGACACAAATGATAGGAGTGGTTTCCCATGGCTTCTCTGAGTTCTTTTTTTTGAATGAGTATTTCCAGCCTGCGGGCTAACGCCCTCCCATCCTTCGGCGGGATTAAGAAGCCGTTATAACCCTCAATCACCGTATCCTTGCACCCCGGAGCCTTCGTTGTTACAATTGCTCTTCCGGCCGCCATTGCTTCTACAATGCTGCGTCCGTTTCCTTCATGATAGGAGGGCAGTACAAAGATCGAGCACCGCCTAAGAAAAGGTCTTACATCCTCCGCATGGCCGCAGTAAGTAACGGCTCCTTCCTCCAATAAAGCAGACAGCTCCTCTTCCTTAACTGACTCCTTATGTTCATCAAAGCCTCCCACAAGAAGAAAGGAAACTTCCGGGTATTTCTTCTTTAAGAGGGATGCCGCCTCAAAATACTCCCGGACACCCTTGCCAAACACCAATCTTGCCGTCATGCAGACGCAAGGCTCTCTTGGTATGGGAAACCTGGTAAAATGCGTCATATTTACTCCCGAACCATTTACCAGTACAGCTTTGTCCTTTCCGATCAGCCGCAATTTTTTCATCCTGTTAAAATCGTCCTGATTCATGAAGAAGCAGGCCTTGCAGAAACGAAGTACAAATTTATAAAAGCAGCAGAGCAGGCATCGGAGCAGAAAGTCCGTGCGTCCTTTGGAATAAAAAGGAGTCTCCAGACCGGTAATAAAGGGATAAATTCTTTTAATTCTCAGAATAATTGCGGCACTTCCACCGAATGCAATGGGCTTAGCCATATAGAAGAAGCAAAGATCAGGTTTTAATCTGTTAAGCAACTTCAGATAGCAAAAAAATACAGCTAAATTTTCTAACACTCCCGTTCCGGTTCTGCTTCCGCCCACTGTCTCATAAGA